>CAZCGI010000260.1:0-2845 GCA_964498145.1 uncultured Syntrophaceae bacterium | reverse complement strand
GTTCTGAATGGTGCCTTTTAATTTCGTCACATGCTGTCCCGTCATAATCCGGTTCAGATATGATGACATGGCTCCGACATTGGGGGAAATGGACATCTCATTATCATTTAATATAATAATCATGTCTTCCTTACGATCTCCCGACCAATTCAAACCTTCATATGCGAGACCCGCCGTCATAGAACCGTCACCAATAACGGCAATCACCTTAAAATGCTCCTTCTTTAAAGATCGTGCCGTGGCTATACCGGAAGCGGCTGAAATAGATGTGCTGCTGTGCCCCACGTCAAAGACATCGTAGATACTCTCTTCCCGTTTTGGAAATCCGCTGACACCTCCTTTTTTTCTCAGTGTATGAAACCGATCTTTTCGTCCTGTTAGAATTTTATGGGCATACGCCTGATGCCCGACATCCCCGACGATTTTGTCACTGGGCGTATCGCACACATCGCGAAGCGCCAGAGTCAATTCCACCGTGCCGAGAGACGGTGCTACATGGCCGCCGTTTTTCGAGGTGGTTTCAATAATCATTTCTCTGATTTCGCCGGCGAGACGATTCAACTGTGCTACGGTGAGCTTTTTTAAGTCCTCAGGGGAATTTACGGTCTCCAATATTTCTCTCATACCTGTATCTCCATGATTCTAACTACTTAACCGAATTCTACGATTTCCGTTCCACGATAAAGGCAGCTATCTCCCTGAGCGGCCATGCCCGTTCATCGAATCGTTCCAGATCTGTCAGGGCTCCCGATACCAGTTCCACTGCCTTGTTTCTCGACTGTTCAATCCCGAAAAGTGCCGGATAGGTCATTTTCCGACGATCCTGATCACTTCCGATATCTTTTCCGAGAACTTCCCTGGTACTTTCAATATCGAGGATATCGTCTGCTATCTGAAAGGCCAAGCCTATCTTTCTTCCATACTCGGTGAGGGCGTTAAGTTCATCATTCCCGGCGTTTGCCAACAGCGCACCGGCCATGAGAGAAACGGTGATCAATGCCTCCGTCTTATGAACATGAATATAATGAAGGGTTTTCTCATCAACCTCCGCCCCTTCAGATTGAAGATCTGCAACCTGTCCGCCAATCATCCCGAAAGAACCTGCCGCACGGGACACCTCGTTGATAACCGTCAATCGCCGATCAGTGTCTACCTCTGTCATGAGATCCGACCGTGACATTAAATAAAAAGCCTCCGTCAGGAGTGCGTCGCCGGCAAGGATGGCTATCCCTTCGCCATATACTTTATGGTTTGTCGGCCGTCCCCGTCGGAAATCGTCATCATCCATGGCGGGCAAATCATCATGTATCAGCGAATACGTATGTATCAGTTCGATGGCACATGCAACAGGCAGAACGGTTTCCTCCTGCCCTCCGACTGCCTCCGCCGCCGCAACACATAAAATGGGACGAAGCCGTTTACCGCCGGCAAACACGCTGTACCTCGTCGATTCGAAAATCGCCGATGGGTAGGTATCAGCATCCGGGAGATAACCATCAAGGGCTTGATCGATACGTGCCTTCCGTTCACGCAAATATGTCTCCAGGGAACGGACAGAGCCATTATAATTCATGCCCATCTTCTCCTGTAAATTGCTTGATGGTAATCGCATTGTTTTCTTTTAACAACACTTCTACTCGTCGCTCAATATCGTCGAGCTTCTTCGCACAGAAACGAGACAGCTTTATTCCTTCCTCGAATGCATCGAGCGACTGCTCCAGGGTCATCTCTCCCTGTTCCATCTTTTTTACTATTGATTCAAGTTGTTCCAGCGCTTCTTCAAACTTTATTTCTTCCATTCGCTTTCTCCCGGGATATTTCCGTAATTTCAGCCGTAAAGGCTCCCGACGAAACGGTAACATGAACGGAATCGCCCGCTGTAACCGTTTTGATGTCTCTAATAATCGTATGATCCGGCAGTTTTTTTACAATTCCATATCCTCGCCGCAATACAGCCAGCGGACTGAGAATATCAAGCAGTGCCATATTTTTCTGCAACCTTTGTTTCGCTGCATCACACAATAGATTTATCGCCGCTACCATATTATTGAGCACAATATCAAGTCTCAACAACTCATTGGCTATCCGTGCCACGGGATTCAGGAGCTTCAGCACCGAAATGATATGAGAAAGTTTTGTTTTTCGAACATCGACACCATACCGAATTGCATCGGCAAGATGGTCCAATAAGTCATCAATAGTAATTCGAAGGTCGTCAATCTTGCGCTTCGGAGTGAGCATCCTCTCACAATTATTAAAGATACGTTCCTTCAAACGATCTCTCATGATCCGGTGACTGCGCACCATTCTTTCATGAAGTGTATGGATTGTATCCATCATGGCAGTTCTCGACGGAACGACCAGTTCGGCTGCCGCCGACGGCGTGGGGGCGCGGAGATCCGCCACAAAATCCGCAATAGTAAAGTCGATTTCATGTCCGACAGCAGAAATGACGGGAATCGTCGAGGCAGCAATGGCTCGGGCTACCCGCTCATCGTTAAAGGGAAACAGGTCCTCAAGCGATCCCCCTCCCCTGGTTACAATTATGACGTCAATATCATCAACCGCATTCAGTAGGGATATGGCTTCGCATATTTCGGAAGGAGCCTCTAGTCCCTGGACTCTGACCGGTGCAACAAGGATGTTGATAGAGGAAAATCGTCTTTTCGTAATGTTCAGTATATCGCGGATAGCAGCACCGGTGGGTGATGTGACAACGCCGATTCGACGGGGCAGAAAGGGCAACTTCTTTTTACGCGCCTGATCAAAAAGTCCTTCATCTCCGAGTTTTTTCTTGAGCTGGTCGAACGCCATCTGGAGGGCTCCGACTCCCCGTGGTTCTGCA
>CAZCGI010000259.1:0-2859 GCA_964498145.1 uncultured Syntrophaceae bacterium | reverse complement strand
TATCCTTTCAGAAAGAATACGATCTGACCCTGGTATCCCGGGGAATCTCTCTGCACAACATTGAAAAGATTCGGACACAGGACATAGCGGACGGACTCGTACTTTTCGATATTAGCGGACACGGTACGTTTGCAAATCCGATACTGACCGGCAATCTTTCCGTCAACAATGTCAGGATCAGAGGAAAGGAGATAGAAGATTTTCATGTCACCATGGACCTTCATGACCACGTGGCACGGTTCAAAGGAAAGTTGAACTTTGATCTCAACGGACAATTTGATCTGAAGAAAAATGATTTCTCCCTGACAGCCCTTTTCAACGAAACGGATCTTTCTCCCTATTGGAAAATCGCAGGCCGCCCCGATCTCTCGGGAAAACTGACCGGAACAATCAAGGCCAGCGGTAATGCACAATCTTTGAAGACAATAACCGGAGATATCTCTGTGTCTGTACTTGACCTTTTTTATAAGGAAACCAAAATTGTTCATGCAGATAACCTGATCGCATCATTCAAAAATGAAGAACTGTCGATAACCGACTCTATTCTCATATTCCCCCCGGCGGGCAGGATTGTTCTGAGCGGAACGGGAAAACGTGACGGAACGACACGCATCAGGCTGGACGGAACCGTTCCTCTCGACGTGGCACGGTACTTTGATGAAAACATTCAAGACATAACGGGGAGTCTTTCCATCTCGTCCACAATAAACGGATCAGTTCGCCGGCCGGAAATCTCTGCCGACATTGAATTGAAGAACGTCGGATTTACTATTCCCACTCTCCTGCAGAAACTTCACAACCTCGATGGAAGAATCAAGATACGTCCTGAGGGAATTATCTTTGAAAAGATCAAAGGATACATCGATAAAGGTTCTTTTGACATTGCCGGAAGAGTGCGGCTCCGCAAGGGATACAGGCTGGAAAACATTTCGGTGAAAGTCGGCGCCGTCGCCCTTCCCATTCACGTACCCGACACCCTGGACATGCTTATCAATTCCCAGCTTCAGATCGAGGGAACCAGGGAAAAATCAACTGTTACCGGCAACATCATTCTCCTTGAAGGCACGTACTACAAAGATATCAACCTGAGCCTGCTTCGGGGAATCGGGCAGAAAAAGCGAGAAGAAGCTCCTCCCCGGAAAGAGATAACCCATCCATTCCTGAAAAACATGTACCTTGATATATCGATCAGACAAAGCAATCCGTTTCTTATTGACAATAATCTTGCAACGCTGGAAATCAATCCCGATCTCCGCGTTGTGGGAACAGCCAATGATCCGATAATCAGGGGTCGGGCGACGGTCGCATCGGGAACTGTCAGATATCAGGGTAAAACATTTGTTGTTAATAAAGGAATCATCGACTTTATCAATCCCTATAAAATTGATCCCGAGTTTGATATCCGGAGCGAAGTGACGGTCCGTGAGTGGCTGATTGCCCTGGAAGTCAGCGGCACCCGGGATCAGCTCAATTTCAAATTAACTTCCGATCCGCCCGAAGAGCACGGAGACATTCTTTCGCTGCTCCTCCTGGGCAAAACGACGCGGGAATTGATTGAAAGAGAAGGTGGAACAACGCAATCGACGGAGCAAATGCTTGCCGGACTGATTGCGTCAACCTTCGGAGAAGATATAAAGGAATCAACAGGGCTCGATATTTTCGAAGTGGAAACATCAAACGAAGGAGGCGGGGAATCATCCGACCGTATAAAAGTCACCATCGGAAAGGAACTGTCCAAGCGTCTCACCATAAAGGATTCCGTCGAGTCAAAAGAAGGAGAAATTACCCATCGGGCCGTTGCAGAATATAAATTACTTGAAAACTTCCTTGCACGGGGATTTCAGGACTCACGAGGCGTTTACGGCGGTGAGTTGCAGTTCAGACTTGAATTTCGATAGGATAAGCCAAGACATACCATGCAACCAAAAATACTGCCAAAAATCGGTTTAGTTACCGTTCATATTATCCTTCTTGTTTTGCTGTCACCCGGTCCGGCGTCTTCACGTCATGTGACATCAGAACCTGAAGGAGCCTCACATTCCATAATATCGGATATCGTAATAAACATCAGTGATGATGTCCGAGATAAAGCAAAACTGGAAGAAATGGCGAGGAATCTCATCTTTCTCCACATCGGAGACGAATTTTCACGTGCCTGCCTACAGGATTCTATTAACGCATTAAAATTATCAAAAAAGTTCAGCGACATTCATATCGACACGAAAGAAGAGAATGGCACAATCACACTTCTCTTTAAACTTAAGCCATTCCGCCTGATTAAGGACATCACAATAACCGGCGCATTTCCTCTTTTTGAACGGGAAATCTCAAATGCTCTGACGGTATATATCGGTGATGTATTTGTCCGCGACAATCTTCAGAAACAGAAAACGCTTATCACAGAACTGCTGAAACGCGAGGGATTCATCGAACCAACGGTAACAGTCACGGCACGGGAAGATACGGATGACGGTCATTTCGTTGTTCATATCACAATCATAAAAGATGTGTATTATACGCTGGACAATCTCGATATTAACGGAAACCGTGCCTTTTCAAATGGAAGATTGAAACTGAAAATGGAATCCTGGCGTGCCACACTCCAACCCGGCAGTTCAGGCCGATTCATTGAGGATGCGTTCACAAAAGATATGAAAAAGCTGATATCTTTTTACCGAAGTAAGGGCTACGCCGATGCAACTGTCGACAATGTAATTGATAAAAATCATGAAACAGGAAGCGTATCAGCCGTGATAACAATTGACGAGGGGCTCCGATACGAAATCAGTTTTTCGGGAAATCAGGAATTTTGGGACAGAACCCTCAGGAAAGATCTCGTGTTGTTTGAAAGTGGCAACA
>CAZCGI010000258.1:0-2885 GCA_964498145.1 uncultured Syntrophaceae bacterium | reverse complement strand
AAAGTATCACAAGTGGTTGACAAGCAGTATCAGGAAACACTTGCAGCGATGAGTCAGGTCAACGAAAATGCTGTTTTTACGGAACAAAAGGGAGTATCCGAATATAAAATAGGCCCCGGCGATGTTCTGACGATCAAGATGATGGAGGGTCAGGAATCGAAAGAATACGAGACGGTGGTAAGACCGGATGGTCGAATATCTTATTCATTTATCGATGACATCCTCGTGAACGGATATACCGCCAGTGAAGTTGATGAACGGCTCACCCATGCATTAAAAAAATATATAAAATATCCCCGGATAGAAGTAATCGTCAAAGAATACAAGAGTAAAAGTATTCTTCTTATCGGACAGATTAATCGCTATGACTGGCGCGTGTCAGGTCCCGGTCAGTATAATCTGAAGGGGAAGACAACGTTGCTCGATCTGATATCATTGGCAGGTGGAGCCGTTACCGGACAGGAGTTCGGTAATGCCGATTTGCGTCGGGTTGAAGTGGTGCGAAAAGGAAAAAGTTATACGGTCAGTCTCTATGATGTTATGTTCAAGGGAAGAAATGATCAGAACATTATTTTAGATGATGGTGATATCGTAACCGTTCCCGAACTGCCTACGTATGGGGAACGGGTATATGTCCTGGGGGAGGTTGCTTCACAGGGCATTTACCGACTCAAAGACGCTCATGATCTCCTGGCGGCGTTATCGATAGCAGGCGGTACGACTCATATTGCCATTGATTCCGATGTAAAGATCATACGGGGATATCTGGAGAATCCGGACAAGCCGATTATCCTGTCGGCAAACTATAATGAGATTTTGAAACGAGGCGATGTAGAACAGAACATTGCCCTCAAAGACGGTGATGTTGTCTATGTGCCGAGGACAGTTATTGGTGATATCAATGAGTTTATTACCAATACAGTACCACTTCTCGATTATTTCTTATATCCGGGTGATTATAGGGATGCATACTTTGATGACAAACATCTTCGTTTCAGAAAACTTCATTAAGTGATGCCCATCAGTGGCATTGGGGGGAACTTACGGTAACTTTTTCATATTTGAGAATCTCATGGACAATCGGTGAACGTGCGACGAGACGCAGGTACACGGCTGCATGTCGTTTCTCCTGCAGTTCGAAGTTTGTATAGAGTACGGTTAAGGTATATCTGAATGGCACAATATGACCTCAATCTTCGCGATTATTGGCGCGTCATAAAGAAGAGAAAATTTATTATCGTCTTTACGATACTCTCCATGGGCATTTTCAGCCTTCTCTTTTCTCTTTTGTGGCGGCCGGTTCCCCTTTACAAAGCAACGGCGAGCATCAAAATCGAAAGATCAGGGTCAATCACCGGTCTGTATCTGGAAACCGTTTCGTGGTCTCAGACCGATTACATGCAAACCCAGGCCTCGGTCATTAAGAGTTACTATATTATAGAAATTGCAGCCAAAAGACTCGGCCTGATTCCCCCCGAATTAACATCCGAAGAAATACATGCAACTAAGCAGTATCAAACCATTATTCTGGAAATTCGGGACAGCATAAAGACGGAGCAGGAAGGATACAGCAACATTCTTAACATTTCGGTAACGTCAAAAGAGCCGAAATTTTCCCGCCAGCTTGCCAATACGATCGCCCATGTATTCAAGGAACAGCATATCCTGGAACTCAACAGAAGGACCTTCGAAGCAAAGAAATTCATCGAGAATCAATTGGATGTTGTCAAGAAGCGACTGAGAGATTCGGAAGAGGCGGTTAAACACTTCCGCGAGACGAATGGGCTCATCTCGTTGGATGCTCAAACATCTACATTGTTAAATCAGAAAGCTTTATTACAGGCGGCCTATGAAAAGGCGATGACATCCCGTGAAAAAATAGAGGAAATTACGAAACTGCTCAAAGTGGCGGAAAAAACGCCCATTACATCGAAAAACAGCTATTATATCGATGAAGCTTCGACCCTGTATAAATCGCTCAATGATCAGCTTGTTCGACTTATCCTGGAACGGGATACCTTCCTGCTGACCTATACGGAAGAATATCCCCGGGTTGTGGAACTCAATAAGAAGATTCGTGAAACATTGAGCAATATGATGGCCCAGTTGTCGTTACAGTATAATAACGTACAGGAATCCGTCAGTGATTTGAACGGGAGAATCGATACAATTGAACGACGGATCAAGCAGCTTCCTGAACTGGGACTGGAGTTGGCACGGTTGGAGGAACAGGTCCAGGTCAACCGGGAAGTATATCTCCTGCTTGAAAAGAAATATCAGGAATCGCTGATAAAAGAAGCTGAAAAGATTGAAGAGGTTCAGATTGTCAAACCAGCCCTGGAGCCGACAAAACCGGTTAACCCGCCCAAAACAAATGCAACAACCGCTGTCGGTATTCTTCTCGGACTGATTCTGGGAGTTGTTTTTGCCTTTATTGTTGAGACATTTGATACGTCGATTGGAGCTATCGAGGAAGTTGAGGAAATGACGGGAGTACATGCCCTCGGTATTATTCCTCATGTCGGTCTCAATGAAGTGAAAGACACCATAGCGATGGAACGGCCAGGTCGTGACATAGACGACAAAACCGCCGAGAGATACGCCCGCATTCTGTCTCACTTTGCCCCCAAGTCGACCCTTGCTGAGAGTTACCGGGCCCTGAGAACGAATCTGAAGTTCACCGGACTCAAGGATGATATGAAGAACATCCTGTTTACCAGTTCATCCCCCCAGGAGGGTAAATCCACCGTTGTGGCGAATCTTGCTATAACAATGGCTCAGGATGGAAAGAAAGTCCTGCTAATCGATGGTGACATGCGGAAACCGATGGTTGCCCATATCTTCGGTATCGAACAGACATCAGGTCTTGCCGACATCATCCTCGG
>CAZCGI010000257.1:0-2908 GCA_964498145.1 uncultured Syntrophaceae bacterium | reverse complement strand
CCTTGAGAGCTGCCGGGCGGGATATTATAGGCTTTGGAGCAGGAGAACCCGATTTTGATACACCGTTGAATATCAAAGATGCGGCAATACAGGCAATCAGAGACGGATTTACCAAGTATACACCTGTCGGCGGCATTGATGAACTGAAAGACGCCATTATTGATAAGCTGAAGAAAGACAACAATCTTTCGTATGTTAGATCGCAGATTGTCGTTTCCTGTGGTGCGAAACATACGCTCTATAATCTGGCTCAAGCCCTCTTTGAACATGGTGACGAAATCATTATTCCGTCGCCCTACTGGGTATCGTATCCGGATATCGTACTTCTCGCAGATGGAACCCCCGTAATTCTCCAGACAAAAGACGCTGATGGATTCAAAGTCAAACCGGAGGATCTTAAAAAGGCAATTACCGACCGGACAAAGGCGCTTGTGATTAACAGCCCGTCCAATCCCACGGGTTCAGCCTATACCCTGTCAGAACTCGAAGCACTGGCTGATGTTATCATTGATGCGGGAATTCTCGTCATTTCTGATGATATTTATGAAAGTATCCTTTATGACGGAATGTCGTTCTACAATTTATGTAATGTCCGAAAGGAATTACAGGAACAGACCATCGTTGTCAACGGCGTTTCAAAAACATATGCCATGACAGGCTGGCGAATCGGCTATGCCGCAGGTCCCGAACGGATAATTTCCGCCGTATCGAAAATCCAGAGTCAGAATACGTCAAATCCCACGTCAATCTCTCAGAAAGCTTCGGTAGAAGCCCTGAGAGGAGATCAGCATTCCGTTGAGTCCATGGTGAAAGAATACAAAGTGCGGCGAGATTATATTGTTGAAAGTCTCAATAATATCAGCGGTATTTCCTGCATGGCTCCTCAAGGCGCTTTTTATGTTTTCCCTAATGTAAACGGAGTATACGGATGTGCATACGACGGAAATGTGATCACCAATTCAGTTGAACTGGCCGCATATCTTCTCGACGTTGCAAATGTGGCGGTTATACCCGGCATCGCCTTCGGGAATGACGACTATATCCGTCTTTCCTATGCAACATCGATGGAAAACATCAAAAAAGGCATGGAGCGGATAAAAACAGCCATAACTGATCTGAAACGTTAAACATGCGCGCAATCAATGAATAATGCCAAACCTGCTGTGCTTGATTAACCGCTTTGAAAATCCGTATCATTACAGTGACTCGAAGAAAACAATGTCAAAGCGCACATGACAACTTGAATTCCATACCCCATGACTCATTTGATATTTTCATTTAGTTTTGTTTTGACATTGTGATTTTATGATTTGAAATTGACAGAGTCCATGCTTCTGAAATGAGCATGGGCATCATAAGGAGCTTGCCCATGGCTTTTGGAATCTTACTGGTCATCGCCGGTATTCTTATTGCAATATACCCACCACTCCTGTCAATTATCGTTGCATCAGTTCTCATTCTCTTCGGTGTTACCATAACGATGGTTGCATACCGTATGAAAAAGATGCAGAAACGATTTGATGATCCCTTTGTGGATTTCTTTTTCAGGTTTTGAGACAGCTCGGCAGCTATTAGCTATAAGCTTCAACCGGCAAAAGGCACGAACCTGAAGAAAAAGATCAGAACATGGGCATTGTCATGGGGGAGGATGACGGGCTTACATCCCGAGATAGGCTTTTCTGATGTCTTCGTTTGACAGGAGGCGATCTGCCGCGTCGGTGAGGACGATTCTTCCGTTTTCCATAACGTACCCTCTATGGGCAACCTGTAACGCCAGATTGGCGTTTTGTTCAACCAGGAAGATCGTTGTGTTGTTTTCGGTGTTAATCTTCTTTACGATTTCAAATATTTGTCTGACAATCAGGGGTGCCAGTCCGAGAGACGGCTCATCCAGGAGCAAAAGTCGCGGTCTGGCCATAAGTGCCCGGGAAATGGCAAGCATCTGTTGCTCTCCGCCACTTAACGTACCACCTGCCTGATGACGGCGTTCCGCCAGGATGGGAAATAAATCAAAGACATAGTCCATATCTTTTTTAATTTCATCTTTATCTTTTCTCAGGAATGCTCCCATATCAAGGTTTTCCGTAACCGAGAGATATGGGAATATGCGACGACCCTCCGGAACCTGACAAATGCCCAGGGATACAATCCTGTCCGGTTTCATATTCGTAATCGGCTGGTCCATGAACGTTATTTCACCCGCCCGCGGGGGGGTAATTCCGCAAATTGACATGAGCGTCGTTGATTTTCCGGCACCATTGGCTCCGATGAGTGTGATGATCTCTCCGTCCGAGATGTCAATGGAGACACCTTTCAATGCCTCGATATTCCCGTAAAACGTATGGATATCCTTTACTTTAAGCATCGACGTCCTCTCCCAGATAGGCCTTGATAACCGCAGGATTGTTTTTTATTTCATGGGGGGTGCCTTGTGCGATCTTTCGTCCATAATCTACAACAAATATCCGATCGGAGAGGCTCATGACAAGCTTCATGTCATGTTCTATCAGTAAAATAGAAATATTCTCCTCATCCCTGATTTTTCTGATAAGGTCGTCCAGCTCGAGTGTTTCTTGGGGATTCATGCCGGCAGCGGGTTCATCCAGCAGTAAAAGAAACGGTTCCGTTGCAAGCGCCCGTGCTATCTCGAGGCGTCGCTGTTCTCCATACGGTAGATTTTTGGCAAATTCATTGACCGATTCTTCAAGACCGATTTTTTCCAGAATTGCGTAGCTGTCATGAACGATTGCTTTTTCTTCTTTTCGTGTTCCCGGCCCTTTGAATATGGCTCCTGCTATCCCTGAGGATGTGCGGCAATGTCGTCCGATCATCACATTTTCAAGGACAGTCATGTTTTGGAAAAGACGAATATTCTGAAATGTGCGGGAGAGGCCCTTGCCGGTAACAA
>CAZCGI010000256.1:0-2911 GCA_964498145.1 uncultured Syntrophaceae bacterium | reverse complement strand
CCGATCTTTCTAAGGGACTGTCGAAAAAAGACGGCTCTGATCTGGCTGTTCTCATCTTTGAGTGTGAAATAGGCATGGCCTGAACTCGGCTGCCGATAATTGGAAACTTCACCGGTAACCCAGAGAAATCCGAAGCTCCCCTCAAGAAGCGTCCGGATTTGCTGCGTCAGTTCAGTAATCGTCAGTATTGTATCCATTTGGAAAAAGGCATTAAAATCGTTATGATAAAATTTACGTTTTGGTTTAACAGACGCAAAGAGCTGATGCAACCTTTATTTCACATTCCCCCCGTCCCTCATATGACGGTCATCATCGGGCAACCGGCTCCATCGAGCCCATAACCCTCAAGCAGGTTGACTTTTCACTATGACCATGATTTAATTATGCCGCATTATGAATAAGATGGCAGTCAGACCACACTTCTCAGGTAACCGGTATGTCTCATGCAAATCCCGATGTAATCGGGACTGAAACAAGCCCCTGAATATACCGGAAAGTATCATCGTCCACATATAAATATATCGGTTTAACATCATGCTGCGCCATAATGGGCAGAGGTATTGATTATGTTGTTCAGATGATAAGGATTTAACCTGTTCATCCAACCGTGATTCATTGATCAGAAAGGAGATGTTCCGATGAAAAAGCTTTTGTATTTTCTCACAGTCAGCCTGGTCGTATTGTCTTTCTCTGTCCCATCACATGCCGCCGGCATCAACGATTTTTCAGGCACTTGGAATAACGCTGACCGTGCCACTAAGGGTGTAACAAAGCTTGAGATTTCGGTGAAAGGAAGCAGCGCCTCCGTTCATGCCTGGGGGAAATGCCATCCGCAGGATTGCGACTGGGGCTCGGTACCTGCTCGGTACTATAAAGATGGTACGTTGCGGGCAACATACCGGACAAAGATCGCCGTTCGCTCCCTCATTTTTAAAATGAAAAATCGAAATGCCATGACGGCAAACATCAAGACACATTATATAGATAAAAGCGGTCGACCGGACCAGAGCTCCGTTGAAACGTTCAATCGCAGCGGCGCTTCCGGCGCGATTCAACCAGGATCATTAAGCCCGACGGGCAAACCTGCATCAACGGGAGCAACGGCATCAGGCACGACAAAGCCTACGGGAAAAGAAAAGATAATTTTACGCTACCCCAACGGCGGTGAAGAATTGGTGGCGGGACAGGAATATATTATCAAATGGAATACGACAGGAATCGTTGACAAAGTCACCATTGCCCTGCTGATGGAAAATCTCATCCTGAAGGCAACGGGCAAGAGGATTCCTCCCATGCCCGTTTATTACATTGCACGACAGGTAAAAAATACCGGTTCATACTCATTCAAAATCCCATACAAGTTCAACAGCCGATTCGGCCAGGTATATTATATCCAGGTAAGTTCTGATTCTGTTACCGGCAGAAGCAACACCTATTTCAAAATATACCCGCTGATAGATGTGGCCCCGACAAACATCAAAGTCTATTCGTACGAAAAGAAAAAAAAGCACAATTGGTTTTTACGCACCGTTGCCGCAGTGGCCACGGGCGGACAGTCGGAAATCACTCATATGGCAGTCGATGTGGCTAAAAGCAAGCTGAAGATCACTAAAAGAACAAGGATAAAAATAAAATTCGACCTCACGAACTACGGGACAAAAATACTGCGGGAAAAGTTCATGACCAAGGTGAGAGTCCTGGTAAGACCCGGAAATGACGAGTTGAACAGCGCAGGATTCTCCCATGATGCCATCATCCCCATCCTTCCGGGAAAATTATATCATTACGAGGCAGACATCAAACCGTCGGATTGGAATATCCTTCCCGGCAACTACAGGCTCGAACTCCACACGGATCCGGGGCACATCCTGACGGAACCTGATGAACTCCGCAAAAACAATATAAAAATTGTGGACTTCCAAGTCGGCAAATAAACGACTGCCGAAACCCGTAAATTAATGATTCAAGGGTACCAGGGTCATCCTGGCCCCTTGAATCTCAATCCTTCTTCAGATAACAAGTGAATCAATATATTCCACCTCAAGGCGAATGTTTTTCTTCCATTCGCCACGTGAGGCAATAAAGACGCTCAACAGGTATTGACCCGCCCCCCTTTTTCTGATTAATTATTCCCAGTTCATTTCGGTACTCAATCAAGAAAAAGGAGGGAATGACATGAGCAGATCCATTATAAAAACCGATCAGGCTCCCGAACCGGTGGGGCCATACTCTCAGGCGATAAAGGCTAACGGATGGCTGTACGTATCGGGACAGATTCCCCTCGATCCCGCGACAGGGCTTCTCATGGAAGCATCGTTTGAAGATCAGGTTCGAAAAGTGCTGGACACGATCAAGGCGATTCTTGAAACGGGCGGATCAGGCCTTGATCGAGTTGTCAAAGTAACTATTTTTCTGATCGACATGGACCGGTTTGCAGTACTGAACGCCATCTACGCGGAATACTTCGGTGAATCCTGTCCGGCACGGGCATGTGTTGAGGTAAGCAGGCTACCCAGAGACGCTCAGGTGGAAATTGAAGCGATTGCTCTCTGTGAATAAAGTCATCAGCTATGAATGGAGCGGTTTGGGAAAAAAATAAACGGCCGCTCCCTGTCCGACTCATCGGACAGATTCCTATGTAAAAATCAGACATCACCTGATAGCATGCGATCGTGTATTGCATTATGAGCAAATCAGTGGGGGGGAGAGACGTGATATTAAAAGCCATAGTCCTGCGTATTCAACATACGCAGTATGGCTACTCTGTATCCAACCATGCATAGCGAGCAATAACCTTTGCGAAGCAGTGCTCGATGATTTCAGTATCAAGAATACAATCATCTTTTCTTTATTTCCAATGCATTGCACAGCGTAGGCATGGAACGTCTGCCAGTCCGTTACCTTCAACACA
>CAZCGI010000255.1:0-2932 GCA_964498145.1 uncultured Syntrophaceae bacterium | reverse complement strand
TGCGCTTGATGAATACGGCCCGAAATACGTTGCACCATCTTTTTTGAGACGTCGCACCAATTGAAAGCGCGGAAACGTTTCTCTGAGGTCAATGCGAATACTGAAATAAGTTTTGTCGTCCCTGAAGGTAACATTGTATCGGGGCCGGTATTTTTTTATCAACGTATTTTCAAGGATCAATGCCTCTTTCTCGTTTTCCGTCACAATGAAATCAATGTCGTGTATTCTGGTCAGGAGAAACGGAATCATGGGGCGGGAATCTTTCCCACCGAAATACGAACGAACTCTAACTCTCAGATTTTTCGATTTGCCCACATAAATAATCCTGCGCTGTTCATCCCGCATAAGATAAACCCCTGTGTTGGCAGGAATATTATTGACTTTCTCTTTCAATTGATCCTTTTCGTATTTCATACCGACCATATCATCTTTTCATTTCACGGCAGGTTCGAAGATACAATGCGTTCCATTGAATAAACCTTATTCTATCACCCACTGTGGAGTTACTTCCAGAGGGCAATTTCCATTTCCATCCGGGACAGTTCCTTGATTTTATCTCTGAGCTGCGCAGCCTCTTCAAACTCCAGGTTCTTCGCAGCAACTTTCATTTGTTGTGTCATCGCCCGTATCGCCGCGGAAATATCCTCTTCCAGTCCATAGGTATCACTGGTATCGGAAACAGACGGCACCGTAACGTAATCCGCTTCATACACCGATGCAAGGACATCACTGATTGCTTTGGTGATCGTTTCGGGGGTAATTCCATTTTCTTCGTTGAATTGCTGTTGTATCGCCCGCCGACGGGATGTTTCTTCAAGGCATGCTTGAATGGATTTCGTGACATGATCGGCATACATGATAACCTGGCCATTGACATTTCGAGCCGCCCGGCCACTTGTCTGGATGAGAGAACGCTCTGATCGCAGGAAGCCTTCCTTGTCGGCATCCAGAATTGCAACCAGCGAAACTTCCGGGATATCGAGCCCTTCTCTCAGAAGGTTAACGCCGATGAGAACGTCATAGTCCCCACGTCTGAGATCCCTGATGATACCCACGCGCTCAAGTGTCTTAATATCCGAATGAAGATATCTGACTCTAAGCCCAAGTCCCTGATAATATTCGGTGAGACTCTCCGCCATTCTTTTTGTCAACGTTGTAACCAGAACCCGTTCTCCCGACTCTACCCGCCGGTTTATCTGACCGAGCAAATCATCAACCTGATGCTGTGCCGGCTGTATGATCACTTCGGGATCCTGCAAGCCCGTCGGCCGGATTATCTGCTCAACAACTTTCCCACCCGACATTCTCAGTTCATACTCGGCCGGTGTTGCGGATACATAGATTCGCTGCTGCGGAAATTGTTCGAACTCTGAGAACATAAGCGGCCGATTATCAAGTGCCGACGGCAGGCGAAATCCATGCTCGACAAGCGTCCCTTTGCGAGATCGGTCCCCGTTATACATGGCCCGCAACTGCGGCATGGTAGCATGGCTTTCGTCAATGACAATCAGAGCGTCTTCGGGTAGATATTCTATCAAGGTCGGCGGCGGTTCTCCGGGTTTACGACCCGTGAGATGACGAGAATAATTTTCGATTCCCTGACAGTAGCCCATTTCTTCCATCATTTCGATATCGAATCGTGTTCTCTGTTCCAATCGCTGGGCTTCAAGTAGTTTATTCAGAGATTCAAGCTGCTTGAGCCTTTCTTCCAACTCTTCTCTTATCGCAGTAATGGCCCGTTTCATTGTGGTTTTCGTTGTTACGTAGTGGCTTCCGGGATATATTTTTATGTTGGATAGACTGCTGATCTTTTTCCCCCGAAGCGGATCGACGATTGATATGCCGTCAATGGTATCACCGAAAAACTCGACCCTTATCACCTGTTCATCTTCATAAGGGGGAAATATCTCCACAACATCTCCCCGAACCCGGAACGTGCCCCGGTGGAAATCAAAATCGTTTCGCTCGTACTGAATGCCCACCAGTTGCTTCAGAAGATCGTTCCGATCGAATTCCATTCCATCACGAAGCGATACAAGAAGACCGTAGTACTCATCGGGTGATCCGATTCCATAGATACATGACACACTGGCAACAATAATGATGTCGCGGCGTTCGAAGAGAGACCGCGTCGCCGAGTGCCGCATTTTATCTATTTCTTCGTTAATTGAAGCGTCTTTCTCAATATAGGTATCAGTACTTGGTATGTAGGCCTCCGGTTGATAATAATCATAATAACTCACAAAATACTCAACAGCATTTTCCGGAAACAACGTTCTGAATTCATTGTACAACTGTGCAGCAAGGGTTTTGTTATGTGCGATGACGATTGTCGGTCGCTGCGTTTTCTCTATGACGTTAGCTATAGTGAATGTTTTTCCTGAACCGGTAACGCCGAGCAGCACCTGGTGTTCAAGCCCGTGATCTACACCATCGACGAGACCATTAATCGCACCCGGCTGATCCCCCCGGGGAATAAAATCGGTAATAATTTTCAATTGTGTCATGTAATTCCTTGCATTATCAAATGAGAATGATTATGTTACGTTTTGATTATAGGAACATTTCGCCGGAATTGGCAAGCGTTTATAATATGATACAGCTTCGGAAGTCAATTACGGCTTGACAATGACTACTATATATGATCTAAGATTTCAGTTTATATATCTTTCGTGGGGTTCAGTATATGAAAAAGAATATTACGAACAAAAGCAATCTCAAAAGAAAAAGAACTCATGGATTTCGCGCCAGAATGGCCACCAAAGGGGGGCGGCTCGTCTTGAAAAGAAGAAGAGCAAAAGGCAGAAAAAGGCTTACCGTTTAGTGCAGAACGTTATGAGTCATAGTGAGGACTGAGGACAGAGAGTATAACCCGGCCATGATGGAATGAGTCAATTTTCATTCGGAAAACATGAACGAATAAAGAAAAGAA
>CAZCGI010000254.1:0-2940 GCA_964498145.1 uncultured Syntrophaceae bacterium | reverse complement strand
CTCCCAGGGCAACACACCGGTGGATGTTTTCCTCAAGAAACGATAAAGTGTCGTCAATTTCGTTCTTTCTGATTTCACAGGGATGGAATCCGATTGCGGGAAAGACAAATCCCGGGTATTCGTCGGCAAGGGCCAGAATCCGCTTATTCGACGCCAGATCCATCCCCACTCCGATAATTGCCGTCACTCCCATATCCTTAGCCCTGGCAAAATCTCCCGGTATATCGTTCAATTCATTAAGATGGGCGTGCCCGTCGATGAGTTCAATGCGGTCATTCATTTTTTAAAGAGGGATTCCAGTTTTGATTTGGCATCGGATGATCTGCCATTTGTTGCTCTTGCCGCGGCAGTATCTCTGAAAACAAAATACTCGCAGAAGTTGCTCCGGTCCTTATCCACAACCCGCTCTGCCTGGGGTTCATGACATTGATTGTAGGCACCGGGATCGTAAAACCGGCAGTTGAAACAGACACGAAGGTCTGCGCCGCAATGGGGACAGGTTTCTTTTCTTCCCACCGTACCGGTGAGATTCAGTTCATTTTTGCATTTCGAGCAAATATTCATAACTGCCGCCTTTCTCATCGCTATCGAAAAGCACCTGCTCCCAGATACCCCATAATCAGGCACATAAGAGTCAAAAAATGAATCTTAATCGTGGCATGATTCGCCGGTGCCAGTTCCAGTTTATTCATATATTTCTCGGTGAGGATGTGAAGCGACCTATATGCAACAGGTGCCGTAAGAAGCCCCAGAAGGACGCCGAAAGAGGCAACACGGCAGCATGCCGCAAGGATGATCGTTCCGTAAGCTGCGATCAATCCGGCAGCGTAAAGCCAGATTCCAGTTTTCCGGCCGAACCGTGCAACGAGATTCATCTTGCCGGCCTGCCGATCTTCCTCATAGTCGGGAATTTCATTAATAATGATCATTGACCACATAAGGAATCCTGGAACCAGGGAAACAAAAAACGGCTCCCAGGTAATTGATTTCGTCTGAACATAGTAAGCCCCGAGGCAGATGACGGGACCGAAATTAATGAGAAGCCCCAGTTCGCCGAAACCTCGGTACCCGTATTTGACGGGCGGCATGGTATACAAGACGGATGAAGCGACACCGATGGCGGCAAACACCAGTACCGCCCATCCGATGGTAGCGGTCAGGTAGAGGGCAATGATGCCGGTAATGACAAAACAGAGAATTGATGCCGTGAGCACATGACCAATGGGCAGAAGTTTTCCCGTCAGTACGCCGCTTCCACCCGTATAGGGATTCTTCTCGTCACCATGCGACCGGTCAACGGCATGACGGTAATCGAACACATCGTCGATCATGTTGAGCCCCATGTGGTTCACTGCCACACCTATAACGACCAACGCAAAATGCCAAAGCTGGAATTCCCCCAGCGTGGCCCATGCGATGATGCTCCCCAGAACGGCGGGAAAGATGCTGGTCGGAACATAATGGAGGCGGAATGCCTGAATCCACGCTGTTCCGATCCCAGCCCGATCCGATTGTGGTTCGCCGAGTGATTTCAGCTTCATCGGCATGCGTGCCACCTTTCATTCATGGAACGGCTACAATGTTCATCTACTTCATATCGAGGAATCCCTTCCATGTCGCGACATGGCCCTTTTCATCCTGCCAATCTTTTTCCATCATGGTTCTTGTGTCGTCATCCCACTCAATCTCACTGATAAGCTGGCCGTAATGCTTCACCGCCAATGATTCTACCCAGATGGCTGTCTTCAGAATCATTTTTCTGCCCATGATCCGTGAAAAGAAACCAAAACAGAAGCCGACTATCCAGAACATCCATCTGAATGGACTCGGTTTACAGCCGTATTCGTACAGTTTGACCTGGAAATCCTGGTAGTGAGTCATCTCATTACACATGGCCGTGATAAGCTGACGGTTAAGCTCGGAGCGTTCTTTCGTAATCTGAAATTTA
This sequence comes from uncultured Syntrophaceae bacterium, assembly GCA_964498145.1. Lineage (GTDB taxonomy): Bacteria > Desulfobacterota > Syntrophia > Syntrophales > UBA6807 > DSDU01. The sequence continues at coordinate 992 of CAZCGI010000254.1, read as the reverse complement.
TAAATATTCTGCGCCATCAGTTCGAGAGTATGGAGCGTATGCAATCCTTTTTTTATTTTCTTCAACCGCTCATGGGACATACCTTCACCCCGGTGCTTAAAATCATCTTCGATCATCCGAGGTCTTACGATTCCACCGTGTTGTTCTACAGATTGTTCCATAATCAGCTCCTCTCCGGTAAATTGTAAATACTCTGTTACAGTTTCCGTACCAGGGCCTGTGCCGCGATCTGTATCGGATCCCAGGGACCACTAAAATAGGGTGAATAAGCCAGATCGATATATCCGATCTCATCGATATCCATGTCGTTCCAGAGACTGGCGGAAAGAACATTTATTCTGCCGACGGTGCCGCCGTTGCCCGCCGCCTGTGCGCCGAGTAATTTTCGTGTGTAACGATCGGCGATAAGCTTGAGCTTCAGTTTTTGTCCGGCATTCAGCGACCGGGCGATCGGTGTCCCCGATATGGTTGTGCTCACCGGATGAAATCCGTGTTGTATCGCTTCATCCTCGGTCAAGCCGGTTATTGCCACATCCAGTTCAAAAATCTTGAAAGACTGGGCTCCCACAATACCCGGGAACGACATGGCACCTCCGCCGATCACTGCCCCGGCGACACGTCCCTGTTTATTGGCAACATCACCCAAGGGGTAACTTCCCCAAGTGCGGCTGACTTTATTGTATGCTTCGCAACAATCGCCGGCAGCATAGACGTTTTCCTGCGATGTCTGCTGCGAGAAATTCACCTGAATGGCTCCGGATGATCCGATGACCAGTCCCAGTTCACGGGCGAGCTTGATGTTGGGCTTTACTCCCAGAGCAAATAAGATGATATCGGCGTTCAGAGAGCAGTTCTCCGTTACCAGGCGAAGGGGATAATCGCCACTGCCCTGCTCAACGGCAAGAGGCCGTTCATGGGTGATAAAATCGACATCATGTGCAGAGAGTTCATCGAATACCATTTCGGAAAACTCCGGACTCCAGTTTCGCACC
>CAZCGI010000253.1:0-2961 GCA_964498145.1 uncultured Syntrophaceae bacterium | reverse complement strand
AGGTATGGGATGCCCTCGACGAGGTCGTCCGGGAATATCCCATCATGCTCAACCGCGCGCCCACCCTTCATCGACTTGGCATCCAGGCTTTTGAGCCCGTTCTTATCGAGGGAAAGGCTATACAGCTTCACCCTCTCGTCTGTACGGCATTCAATGCGGACTTTGACGGTGACCAAATGGCCGTGCATGTCCCTCTGTCTCTTGAGGCACAGGTAGAGGCAAGAGTCCTGATGATGTCGACAAATAACATTCTTTCGCCGGCTAACGGCAAACCCATCATCGTACCGAGTCAGGACATCGTTCTCGGAATTTATTATATGACGAGATCGCGGGATGGAGCAAAGGGAGAGGGAATGAAATTTGCCGATCCCGAAGAGGTGAGATGTGCCTTTGATGCAGGCGAAGTTGCGCTTCATTCGAAGGTTAAGGTTCGGATGAACGGGGAAATGATCGATACAACCGTCGGACGAGTTTTATTGTATGAAATTATTCCTGAAGAAATCACCTTCGATATTATTAATAAGGTCATTACCAAGAAAGAAATGGCTAATCTCATTGATTACAGCTATCGGACCTGTGGTGCGAAAACGACGGTCATACTGGCCGACCGCCTCAAAGATCTCGGTTTCCAATATGCCACAAAATCGGGCCTTTCCATTTCCATCAACGATATGGTCATTCCAACCGGGAAGGAAGGAATCGTTAATCAGGCAAACTTTGAAGTGAAAGAAATCCAGAAACAGTACATGGATGGATTGATTACCGATGGTGAGCGATATAATAAAGTTATTGATATCTGGGCGCAGGCGACCGAAAAAGTAGCCGCTGAAATGCTGAGAGATATCGGAATGGAAAAATCAGAGGATCAAACCTCTGTCGGAGAGAGTTTTAACCCCATTTACATGATGGCGGATTCGGGTGCCAGGGGAAGTGCCGCTCAGATACGGCAGCTTGCCGGCATGAGAGGGCTCATGGCAAAACCATCCGGTGAAATTATCGAAACACCCATTACAGCCAATTTCAGAGAAGGTTTGACCGTTCTACAATACTTTATTTCTACTCATGGTGCTCGAAAAGGTCTCGCTGATACGGCTCTTAAAACGGCGAACTCGGGGTATCTGACCAGGCGACTCGTCGATGTGTCGCAGGATTGTATCATTACCGAGGAAGATTGCGGGACTCTTGATGGAATCTTTGTGTCTGCCCTTGTCGAGGGTGGTGAGATGATCGAAACTGCCGGAGAACGTGTCCTGGGACGAGTTGCTCTTGAGGATATTCAGGATCCTTTTACCGGTGAGATACTGGTCTCGTCAGGCCAGGAGATTGATGAGGCCCTTGCAGAGAAGATCGACAAGGCGGGTTTGGAAAGAGTCTTGATACGATCGACGCTGACTTGTAAGTCAAAGTACGGCGTGTGTGCCAAATGTTATGGCAGGGATCTGGCTCACGGTCACCTGGTAAATATTGGCGAAGCCGTCGGTATTATTGCTGCCCAGTCCATCGGTGAACCGGGAACGCAGCTCACCATGAGAACCTTCCATATCGGTGGTACCGCTAAGTTTGAGGAACATTCCACTCTTGAAGCGCGGCATGAGGGAATCATCAGGTTCGTTAACCTCAATGTGGCAAAACGGCATGAGCGTGATCTTGTCGTTATGAGCAGAAACGGAGAAATCCACGTTTTTGATGAAGAGGGGCGAAACCGCGGTAAATATCCCGTTCCATACGGTGCACATCTCAAGATTGAGGAAGGGAAAGAAGTCAAAATGGGAGAGCGTCTTGCTGAATGGGACCCCTTCTCAATACCGATTCTTGCCGAGGTCGACGGAACAGTGAAATTCGGAGATATCGTAGAGGGAAAAACCATGCAGGAACAGGTCGATGAGGTGACCGGTCTATCTCGAAAGGTAATTGTTGAATACCGGGAGCTTGACTTGCGTCCTCGCGTGTCGATCAAAGATAGTTCTGGTAAGACGGCGAAATCTCCGGGAACAAGTCAGGATGCACGGCACCTACTGTCCGTGGGAGCCAATATCGTTGTTACGGAAGGTGATCCTGTACGGGCTGGAGATATTCTTGCTAAGATCCCGAGAGAAACGACGAAGACGAAGGACATAACTGGTGGTCTTCCAAGAGTCGCTGAACTCTTTGAAGCCAGAAAACCGAAAGAATATGCAGTTATCGCCGAAATCGACGGTTCCATTGTTTACGGAAAGGATCTGAAGGGAAAGCGTCGATTGATCATTACTCCCGAAGTTGGAGAACCTAAAGAATATCTTATTCCCAAGGGAAAACATGTGACGGTACAGGAGGGTGACCGGGTTCTCGCGGGACAGGCCCTCATGGATGGAGCAAGCAACCCCCATGATATTCTGACGATTAAAGGAGAGAAAGAACTGGCGAGATACCTTGTTGACGAGGTGCAGGAAGTATATCGACTTCAGGGAGTTAAAATCAATGACAAGCATATCGAAATTATCGTCCGTCAGATGTTGAAAAAAGTGAAAATCGTCGATCCCGGTGATACTACCTTCCTGGCAGATGAGCAGATCGACAGAGTGGTGTTTGAGGAAGAAAATGAAAGAGTTGTTGCCGATGGAGGTCATCCGGCAAATGCCGAACCGGTTCTTCTCGGGATCACAAAGGCATCATTAAGCACGCCGAGTTTTATTTCGGCAGCGTCGTTCCAGGAAACGACAAGGGTGCTCACTGAAGCGGCAGTGGCGGGAAAAATTGATTACCTCAGAGGTTTGAAAGAAAACGTTATTATGGGGAGACTGATACCTGCCGGCACAGGTCTGTCGATGTACAAGAAGCTAGGTATTCGTATCCCGGAAAAAGAAGAAGATGCATTACTTGAAAATGAAGAAATAAATGAGAAAAGTCTTGACAGACCAAGCATGAATTGATAAATAGCTTGAGTTTTTTCTGATACTCGTTTTCGTATAATTTTGGAGGGAT
>CAZCGI010000252.1:0-2967 GCA_964498145.1 uncultured Syntrophaceae bacterium | reverse complement strand
ACGACAAGGCCGCCAAACGTTACTCAAAAACGCTGGTTGACCATGGTATCAACCCGAGAAATCACGGTCTCATGGAAAACCCCGACGGATATGCTTCGTTCACCGGCACCTGTGGGGATACCATGGAAATTTTTATTCGGGCAAGAAATGGAATCATCGAAGACATCACGTTCGATACCGACGGATGTGCATTCACCATTGCGGCGGGGAGTGTTGTCACCGAAATGGCTAAAGGAAAGAGCTTTGCCAAGTGTCTTGGCATCAACCAGAGTGCTATCCTGGCTGAACTGGAAAACATGCCGGAGGATCACTCCCACTGTGCCCTGCTGGCAGCACTGACCTTTCATAAGGCGTTAAAAGAATGCTCCGGTAAGATGAAGAAATCCGAATAAATCATAAAAGACCACTGTAAAATGCAGATTTAATGGTGTCGCCCACAACGAGATTGAAATCAGTCACTGCCTAGATTTTTTCTCATGAATCTGAGCGACGGGGGAAAACAGTTCAAACTGTCCGAGAAGGAATAATGGACCTCAAAATTGCCTGAAGCAGGCTTACATCTTATAAAAAGGCCGTGACCACCGGTGATCACACACGAACGTTGCGGATTGACTTTGACGCTTCAGAATCAGGAGCAGCCTGCAACGTAGAGAAACGGAAAGTCAACATGATCAATGTCGAAGCAATGGTGCTTTCACACGGTCATAGCGATCATTTCGGCGGATTTGATAAGCTGATCGCGATGGTCGGAAAAGAAGGCATCGAACTGATTGTTCATCCGGCAGCATACAAATATCCGCAATACGTAAAATTTAAGGAAATGCCCGAGTGATTCATCCTCAATATGCCGGGAACAAATCTTACTGTCAGAGTCTGAATTGACAGGTGATAAAAAAACCCCCTCTGCAAAGAGGGGGTTTCGCGTTTCTCATGTCTATTTATGATCTTATGATCCTGAAACACCAACCATCTCGACACGACGATTAGTCGCCCTTCCTTCTTCGGTATCGTTTGTTGCTATGGCACCGTTCTCGCCGAAACCACGAATGATGAGTCGGTCGGCACCAATTCCGTGTTTATCCCTGAGATATGCACTGACAGCCTGCGCTCGCCGTTCAGAAAGACCCTGATTGTATTTCTCCGCCCCCGTATTATCACAGTATCCCGCGACAACGATTTTTATATTGGGGAGTGAGTTTTTTAACACCACGCTGAGTTCATCGAGAAGTGAATAAAAGGAAGGTTTAAGTTGGGAACGATTGAAGTCAAAGTAAACAAGAGGTTCCCGCTTTGACGCCAGATAACTGCCGAGCTGAATATATTGTGATTTTTTCTCCGGCGGTTTTTTCAGTTCGGGGTTAAGCCACTCCTGCGCTTTCTTACTTCCCAGACGGGCTGCCATGTTAATATCCGACAGCGCCTTTTCATTATTGAGCATATAGAAATTGACAAGGCCTCGCTCATAGTATGCATCAGCATTTCGAGGATCCAATGTTATAGCCGACGTGAAGTCGTTCATCGCTTCCACACAGAGACTCGGGGTTGATGCAAAATAGAGTTTTCCTCTTCTGAAGTAAGCATCAGCTAATTCATCATCGAGCGAAATCGCTTTGGTGTACATATCAATTGCTTCTCCGTACACATTCTGTTCTTCGAGCATAACTCCCCTTTTATAATAATCCTGGGATTTTAACTCTTCCTTAGCGTAAACAGCCTGCCAAGAGAGAAAAATCATACACACAATGACAAAACAAATCTGACTTTTTTTCATGACCCACCTCGACTCCTCGTAATAAGATTGCGTGGCTATGTGCGTGGCTATGTGCTGCAAAATAACACAAGAAACCTATATCAGCAAGAATTTAAATTTGTTAGACAAATATAAGACCCCATTCCAATGTTCGGAGCATTTCCATGTATTATCTTAATAACGCTTCCTTCATTATGCCCCATCCAAATGGGGTTTTTCCGTTTTCTGATACCATGCTTCGGGATCAGAAAGAAGTTCTTCCGTATCTTTCAGTGAAACAAAATGTTCATGTTCCATGTCAGCAAGCAGATTAAAAAAATCTTTCTCTTTCGGAGTGGTTACCTTATCACGCATCCGTGCATAATAAATAGCTCCCTCGGCTTCGAAAGCAATGGCTGTTCGAATCGCTTCGAGATCGTCTTTATCTCCGGGGGGCATCTTGTCGACTTTGTCGACAATGTCTTTAAGGATATCCTTAACAATCGTCTCATTAACTTTAAGGGGGATTGTTTCCGGCCAGGTTTCTTCTTTGTCCCACTTTGCATGAAGCTCTTTGAGACGCTCATAATGTTCCAGTTCTTCATCAGCAATTTGTTGGAACATGGCTTTGCCGAGAGGATTACTGGTTCTTTTCGCGTGCTTCAAGTAAAACTCACGCTCTCGTTGTTCGTTATTAAGGGCCACTTCAAGTGCATTGAGGCGTTCCTTATCTTTCATAATCTCTCTCCTTTTTATCCTCGGCTGATTTTTACGAATACTTTAGATATATTTACAAGACTTTGAAACACCATGCTGTTAAAGATATATGAAATAGCTTTGACGGTCAAGTACAATCAGATACTCGAAACGACAGTGAAAAGTAAACGTTATGAAATAAGGGCCATTCACGGACTGAAGAATACGATGTGTGATCTGACATCATCAAAACCGTTGGCAGCGAAACATGCTATTTCTTCATCATCACGACACTGCCGTACCAGGCTTCCACCCCTTCATGGGTCTGTTCCGTATCGGTCAGGATGACCACCCCGACGATTCCGGGTGGCTCATTAATAAAACATCTTCGAAAATCATCAATAAGATTGCGCTTTTCCCATATCCATCGATTCACATTTTGATTCCCCTGCTCAAGAACAAACACCTTATGATTTTTCTTGCCAGGATAGTCATATACCTCCGGCAAAGCCGGAGGCTTGAATTTATGAACCGCTCAAAGC
>CAZCGI010000251.1:0-2968 GCA_964498145.1 uncultured Syntrophaceae bacterium | reverse complement strand
AAAGGTCTGACGAATCGAGTGACAACCGCTCCCTCAAGATACCGGCTTCAGCCGGCAGGAGCTTGTACTTCAAACCTTATTTTTTCTCTGTGCACTCTGTGCCCTCTGTGGTAATATCCTCAATATTAGTGATTTGATATGTTCATACAAGTTAAAAGGAACGTAGTATGATAACAGATTTTCTCGTCGGTTTAATTACCGTTATATCAATAATCATTTTTATTCCTCTGCTCTGGTTTGCATTTCACCTCAGCATTATGATAGCCATACCATTGGGAATTGCCGTGGGGATTTTTTTCGGTCTTGTCGTCGTTGGGAAACTCATTCGGTACATTTACGGCTACTATAAAAAGGAAAAAAATCTTCAAGTTCATGATTGATACCCATGCGGCACAACACATTATTGTTGCATCGATCAAAAACAATAAATCGAAGCTGAGGAAATCGACATGATTGTCATGAAATTTGGCGGCACGTCAATACAGGATAAGCCGTCAATCGAACGAGTCGCTGAAATTATCTATCATCACCAAGATCTCCACCCCGTCGTCGTCAATTCCGCCATGGGAAAAACAACCAGAAACTTGCTTGCCATGGCACAGTCGGCCGCTGCCGGAATGAGTGGCGATGCACTGAAAATGCTTGAGGACCTTCAACACTACCACACGAATCTGGCAGCATCGCTGACACCGAACTACCCGGAAAGCGACGTTGCAGATACCCTAAGACGGTACTTCGACGAGTTGGAAAAACTTCTGGGCGGTCTCTCTGTTCTTCGTGAACTCTCCCTGCGGACTCAGGACAAAATCCTTTCCTACGGGGAACTCATCGCCACTGCAATTATCACCGCCGTATTGCAGGACCGCGGTCTGAATGCCAAGCTCTGTGACGCACGGGAACTGATTATTACCGACGAGCGGTTTTCCCGGGCCGAACCGATCCTTGACCTGACCTATCAGCGTATCTACGAATGCATCCACCCTATGGTGGAATCTAATATTATACCGGTAATACAGGGATTTATCGGAGCTACCAGGGACGGCGTAACAACGACCCTCGGCTTTGAAGGCTCAGATTTTACGACTGCCCTCGTCGGCGCAGCACTCAATGCAGCGCATATCCAAATATGGAAAGACGTGAATGGTATAATGACGGCAGATCCGATGATTTTCGGTGGAGCCCGCACAGTCAAATCCATTTCTTTTGCCGAGGCAGCCGAATTAACATTTTACGGCGCTAAAGTTCTTCATCCGAGCACGATTGCACCGGCTCGCCGGAAAAATATTCCCGTTCATATTTTCAATTCCAAACGGCCCGATGCGACAGGAACCGTCATCACCGAACAAGCACGGAACGGATCGACACTTATCAAATCGATAGCCTACAAACACCCGGTCAGCATTGTCACCACTCGATCGGATCGATCTCTTTCTTCCCAGTACTTTTTAAAATCGATATTTGAAATCCTCGAGCGTGAAAATACGACGCCATATGTCGTGTCGATATCAGAGGGTCGAACATCCCTGGCAATCAGTCCATCGGACCCTATGGAACATCTGATTAATCACCTGAAAGACGTCGGACAGGTGGATGTTGCCTCCGGAAAAGCCACGGTTTCCCTAGTGGGAGAAAATCTGAGCAGTTTTGATGAATGCATTGCAACGGTGTGTAAAAATTTGGAAGGCATCCATATTGACATGATTTCTCACGGTGCATCTCCCATTAATATTACCTTTGTCGTTGATGAAAGCGATCTTCCGTCGGTTATTGCCCGATTACACAATGTTTTCTTCAGTGATCTCGATTCGGAGGTATTCGAATAACCATGAACGACATTCCTCTTCATATACAAACACCACTGATCGACTCAATGCCGCTTCACGCCCGCACGGGAAAAACGATATACCTGAAAATGGAGTGTTACCAACCTGCAGGATCGTTTAAAATCAGGGGCCTCGGCTGCTTGTGCCAGAAGGCCGTAACATCTGGTATCGGCCATCTTGTATCGTCGTCCGGCGGCAATGCGGGATATGCCGTCGCCTATGCGGGGCGGCAATTGAATGTCCCCGTAACTGTCATTGTGCCTGAAACGACACCGGAACCGGTGCAAAAACGAATTGAATCGGAAGGAGCAACCGTTCAGGTTCACGGAAAAGTGTGGGATGAAGCCCATACCTATGCACTGACATACTGCGAAAGGATCAACGGGGCATATATCCCCCCATTTGATCACCCGGTAATCTGGGAAGGTCATGCCACTCTCATTGACGAACTGGTAACTCAATGTTCGAAACCGGATGCCATCATACTGTCCGTTGGCGGAGGAGGACTGCTCTGCGGCGTCGTTCAAGGATTGCATAACAACGGATGGGACAACCTCCCTGTCATGGCTGTCGAGACTGAAGGCGCGGCGTCACTGGCAGCATCAGTATCAGCAGGTAAATTGGTAGCGCTTGATTCCATCGACTCAATTGCCACATCACTGGGAGCCAAACGTGTTGCGACCAAGGCATTTGAATGGACCAGGCAACACCCCATATCCACGATTACCGTATCGGACAAGAACGCCGTTAATGCTTCTCGTGCATTTGCAAACGATCATCGGGTGTTGGTCGAACCGGCCTGCGGGGCGTCTCTTTCTCTGATCTATGACCAATCCGATGCCGTCAAAGAGGCGAAATCCGTTGTTGTCATTGTCTGCGGCGGCATAGGAGTTAGCATTAAAACCCTTACCGAATGGGAGCAACTCCTTCGCTGATAGAGAATTCGCTCCATCGATATTTGCGCAAGGTATAATTTCAACATTGTCCAATCACCGCTGGAACGAATCTTGCTGCTTAGATACAGTACATCATGTCAGAATCAAGGATGTGCCATGAATCAACGGACACGGGAACTTGAAGCTAAAAACAAAGTTATTACATCCATATTCAGGATCTCAAGCCTCCTGACTCAGAACATAAGCCTT
>CAZCGI010000250.1:0-2982 GCA_964498145.1 uncultured Syntrophaceae bacterium | reverse complement strand
CCCAGACTGAACTGTCGGACAAGCAGCGGCGACTGGTACCGGCACTCCTTCACAGCGTCAATGATATTGAGAAAGTGGCCGACTACTGTGAACACATTGTTAATCTGTCTCAACGGGCATTTGAGCATGATCTGACATATTCGTCCCACGCTGTCCAGGAACTCGAGAAGCTTTTTGACAAGACGGAAGCTCTGATGAGGCACACCCAGAAGGCAATACTGAATGACGATCATAAGGCTGCAAGCATCACCTTGAATATAGAACAGGAAATCGATGAACTGACGGCACAGTATAAAACGAACCATATAAATCGCCTCGAGCAAGGAATTTGCTTCAGTGATGCCGGTTTGGTCTACACGGATGTTCTGACTGATATTGAACGGCTGAATGATCACCTATGCAATATTACAAAAGGTGTGTTGCATATTGGAAAGCGATGATCAGACCATAGGTCATTGCGCCGCTCATAAAGCGAATCGATGTTGACTTCTGTTTGCTGATGTGATTGAAGTGTACTGCGAATCGACTAGATCAAATAGTCACAAACGGATTGATGATTTCATGTCGGGTATCCACTTCGATATACCCTCGGTCCTGCATAACTTCTAATTTGAGCACTCTTATCTGAGCATCGACAAAAAAAATTCCCCGCTAACTTGACAGAAAGGAATTGATGTTTATTTTATTTTTAATTATGGAGGGCATGCAATTATATGAATGTCATTTCACAGTATTTAAAATAATTTATTACGAAAGGAGACATTAGAGGATGAAGGTTAGGCCATTGCATGACAGAATTCTTGTGAAGCGTTTAGAAGAAGACGCCAAGACTAAGGGGGGCATTATCATTCCTGACACGGCAAAAGAGAAACCCTATCAGGGTGAAATTATAGCCGTTGGCGGTGGACGGAGAACAGAAGACGGGAAAGTTATTCCTCTCGACGTGAAAGCGGGAGACAAGGTCCTTTTCAGCAAATATGCGGGAACGGATATCAAGATTGACGATGTCGAGTATCTCATTATGAGGGAAGAAGACATCCTTGGAATTATTGAAAAATAAATAATTGATGATAAGAAGGAGGAACTGTTAATGGCAGCGAAAGAGTTACAATACGATGAACAAGCGAGGAAATCGATCCTCAACGGTGTAAACGCACTGGCGGATGCAGTGAAGGTTACACTCGGTCCGAAGGGACGAAATGTTATCCTCGATAAGACCTTTGGTTCCCCCACGGTAACGAAAGACGGTGTAACTGTAGCGAAAGAAATTGAGCTGGAAGATAAATTCGAAAACATGGGCGCTCAGATGGTGAAAGAAGTTGCCAGCAGAACGAGTGACGTCGCTGGAGACGGAACGACGACGGCAACGATACTTGCTCAGGCGATTTATCGTGAAGGCGTCAAAGCGGTTGCCGCGGGAAGCAATCCCATGGATGTGAAACGTGGTATTGACAAAGCCGTAGAAATCGTTATCGATGAACTGAAAAAGATTACCAAACCCACCAAAGATCAGAAGGAAATTGCCCAGGTTGGCACCATTTCCGCCAATAATGATGACACCATCGGTAACATTATTGCCGAGGCCATGGGAAAGGTTGGTAAGGAAGGCGTCATTACCGTGGAAGAGGCAAAGGGATTGGCCACGGAACTGGAAGTTGTGGAAGGTATGCAGTTTGATCGCGGATATCTTTCTCCATACTTTGTTACCAATGCTGATAAGATGGTGGCTGATCTTCAGGATGCCTACATCCTCGTATTTGACAAGAAGATCAGCAGCATGAAAGATCTGCTGGGCATCCTTGAGAATATTGCCAAGATGGGTAAACCGCTTCTGATCATCTCGGAAGATGTTGAAGGAGAGGCCCTGGCCACCCTCGTGGTAAATAAAATTCGCGGTACCCTTCAGGTAGCGGCCGTCAAGGCTCCCGGTTTTGGCGAAAGGCGGAAAGCAATGCTGGAAGATATCGCTATTCTTACCGGCGGAAAACTGATCTCTGAAGATATGGGAGCCAGACTTGAAAATGCGACGATCGAAGATCTCGGTCGGGCGAAGAAGATTATCATCGACAAAGACAATACTACCATTATCGATGGCGCCGGTGATAGAAAAGCCCTCGAGGCACGAGTGAAGCAGATGAGAGTCCAGATGGAAGAGACGGGATCTGATTACGATAGGGAAAAGATCCAGGAACGGCTGGCGAAGCTGGTTGGTGGCGTTGCCGTTATTAAAGTTGGTGCGGCAACGGAGACGGAAATGAAAGAGAAGAAGGCCCGTGTTGAGGATGCCTTGAACGCGACCCGAGCTGCCGTTGAGGAAGGAATCGTTCCCGGTGGCGGCGTTGCCTATATCCGGACAATTCCCGCTCTGAACAAGGCGAAGCTGACGGGCGATCAGCTCATTGGTCTCAATATCGTCAAGAAGGCGATTGAAGAACCCCTCAGAATGATCGCGAATAACGCAGGGTTCGAAGGCTCGATCATTGTGGAAAAAGTCAAGAATCAGAAAGGCGACTATGGCTTCAATGCACTGATTGATAAGTACGAGAACATGATGAAGGCTGGCGTTATCGACCCGACCAAGGTGACGAGATTTGCCCTTCAGAATGCGGCGAGTGTTGCATCATTGATGCTGACCACTCAGTGTATGGTTGCGGAAAAACCGAAAGAAGAAATGCCGATGCCTCCGATGCCTCCTGGTGGAATGGGCGGAATGGGCGGAATGATGTAAGACATCATTCAGGCACGCCATGAACGACAAAGCCTCCGGCTCAAAGCCGGAGGCTTTTTTTATGGTTCTTCCAGCCGATTCGCTGTGAGTTCCCGGGCATTTTATCCAGGAAGTTCAGGAAATAAAAGCGACGCCGTACCGCCTGGTGCTGATAGTGCCGTCTCCTATATTTCCGGCGAGTATATGATCGATGAAAATGATTGATTATCATTTATGAGTTATGTTAATGTCAGCGGATAATAAATTTCCGGGGG
>CAZCGI010000249.1:0-2994 GCA_964498145.1 uncultured Syntrophaceae bacterium | reverse complement strand
AGGAATCCTCCTCGTACAATATTCAAGTACAGAGCCGCAAAGGTGAAAAAGCATGGCTAAGGCCGCAAATTAAAAGTCAAGAGGCTGTTGCTCAAATTCATCCTCACATGGTCCATTCCGCTTTTTGATCAATTGACAGTTTGCTTCAGGCAATTCCAAAACTCACCCCTGGGTTCAGACAGTTGGAATTGCCCGTCCGTCGCCTCGCTGAAACTTATTGTGCACCGTCCATCGGCGATGGATGGGATCCCCGTTCGAGAGGAGTTTGAGGGGAGTCCTCGCAAATATACCTGATGACCCGCCCAAATGAATTTTCGTTTGGGTAACAGCATGTCAAAAGCGGGGCATTCTTCTTTCGTCATCTCTTGATAACCAGAACCGGTCCCTTGGCTTTTCGAACGACCGATTCGGACACTGACCCGAGTAGAATTTCCTTCACATTACTGAGCCCATGTGAACCGATGACAATAGCTGACACACCTTCTTCCGCCTCCACTCGCAGGATTTCGCTCAGGGGAAATCCCGTTTCAATACGTACCGAGACCTCGATTCCCATGTCTCTCAGTTCTGTTTCCATGCGACTCAATTTCTTTCGCGCATCCCCTTCTATTTCCTGCTCGACTTCATGGAAATCTCTTATCGAACTGTACTGTGCGATCACTTCAAGACTTTGTTTTTTGATCACATGGAGTATGACAACCTTCTTTGTACCCGCTTCTTTCATTCGCTTGATGCATTCCAACGCCTTTTCTGCAACATCTGAAAAATCGGTTGGAAATAATAGTGTCTCAAACATGTCAATGTCCCACTGTCAACGCATCAGAAAACCGCACCATTCTCAACATATGGTACGGTTTCGGTTATACTTTGAAAATTCCTCACAAACAAAATCGACTAGCCGCCCGCTGTCTGTGGAAATGCCGTGTTGGCATACAGGTACTCGACTTTTTCCTTATGTTTCAGTTCCTGACTTGCCATTTTCAGAAGCATTTCCTTGGTTTCACCGTCGGGATGCAGATCAGCAAGGTCTTTATAGAAGTTGTATGCTGCCAGTTCACGATGCGCCGCTATCAGATATACCTCTTCATTGTTCATATTCTTTTCGGGATCGGGCAGTTCCAAGTGTTCGGCTATCTTGTAATCGATGACCTCCGTCATCTGCATGGCGCCGGCACCAACTTGTCCCGCCTTATATTTGACCAGGAAGTCTCTGTGCTTTTGCTCCTCACCGGCGAGGAATTCAAGGGTGTCCTTGACCTCTTTATCGACAATCTTTTCCTGCAGTTCCTTATAAAAGGCATACGCGGCTTCTTCACGTGCTATAGCAACGTTTAAAAGGCTTTCAAGGCTCTTCTGCTGCATTATGACACCTCCTTTTTACGACATCGTAAATAATTCAGGTCATGCACAACGTGCTCCCGCTTCATAATGTCCGCCCCAACCGGACAACGACTTCTTATTTATACGCTGATGTATCAGATTTTATCAAGGGGAAATGAAATGGTGAAACTATAAATAGACATCACCGGAGCGGAATATTTATAGTGAACAGCACGTTTGATCACCAATTCACCCATGTTACCTTCAGAATAAGCGTTTGACACATTTTGACGTTTCTTATAATTTCAAAATAACGGATGTAATATTAATCTTTCCGCTCATTTTCATGATCAACATAAGATTCTCAATATACATGAATCGTCTGTGTTCTGTGCCATGCCAGAATGGACGGGGCAGCCTGGAGGAATGAAAACGATGAAAGAATACGCGTCAAAACCTCAGTATGATCGAATTGCCAGAATCTACGATTGCATGGAACTTCCCATGGAAATGATGTTGTTCTCCCGGTGGAGGCAGGAACTTCTGTCCGGCGTCTGTGGGAGAATTCTGGAAGTCGGCGTTGGAACGGGCAAGAATCTCCCATATTATCCGACTGACGTTGATTTAACTGCAATTGATATAAGTCCCAACATGCTTGAGCATGCCGGCAAACGATCAATCGCTCTCGGCATTCCCGTTGATCTTCGAGTCATGGATGCCGAGTTACTGGACTTTCACGACCAGTCCTTCGATTATGTTGTATCGACCTTTGTCTTCTGCTCCGTGCCCAATCCCGTAAAAGGGCTGAAAGAAATCCGACGCGTTCTCAAGCCGGAAGGAACGGCCCTGTTCCTCGAACATGTGCGAAGCGAACATGAGCTGATCGGAATAATGATGGATATCCTGAACCCACTGGTGAGGACAATCATCGGCCCCAACATCAATCGCCGGACCATTGACAACATTAGAAAGGCCGGTCTGGAAATTATTTCTATCGAAAACAAGGGCACGAAAATAATGAAACAAATCAGAGCAAAAGTTGCCAGGGCATTCGATCGGCATCACTGAAACCTGGAGGGGCAATGACTACGGAGCAGGTCCTTCCGCAGATAAGGTTGAATCAATAAACCTATCAAGTGAATCAGCAGTTAGAAGATAAATAATTATGAGCAATCTTTTCGGCAATCGTTCCGGGATCTGACTCTCTATTTAAAACTTGTTTGATCATTTTTTCGAAGTCACCGGATGCAATGAGTTTCGTGATGATCGGCTCGTAAACAACCGATTCGATTGCATCGTGCAGCTCAAGGGTAATTTTTCGTTTTACCCGTTCGCGGAACAGATCATTGGTGACAATATTGGCATAGTGTTCTTCGATAGTGTTCACTAATGTTTCGATTCGTGCATCGAACGACTTTTTCTCGCTTACATTTCCCGCCATGATGATGGGGGGACGCCATCCGCCGGGGTAGTGATTCACCATATTCAGCATATTCATGAGTTCCTGATACAGCTTACCCGCCCCCAGTTGATGTTCTTTATTAATAATAAAGATATCGGCTATTTCAAGAATACCCGCCTTGAGTATCTGAATTTCATCACCCATGCCGGGAACTTGAACGACAACAACCGTATGGGCATGATTGATGACATCAATTCCCATCTGACCCGTAC
>CAZCGI010000248.1:0-3015 GCA_964498145.1 uncultured Syntrophaceae bacterium | reverse complement strand
GGCCTGTCACGCCGGAGGCCGTGGGTTCGAGTCCCATCGACCCCGCCAGAATTATCAAGGGCTTGTGATTACGTCACAAGCCCTTTTTTATGAGGATGTATCGTTGAAATTTAGTAAGGTATGTGTTCCGTCCTTCCATCCTTTTGACAGCCACATTTTCTTTGACATGTGAGCTTTCCATGTCTTATACTTCGACCCTTTATAAAGTTCTTATAAATATTTGTGTTTCGTACATTTGCATTGTGCTGATTTCACGATTCGGTAGGTGTGTGCGCCGATGACATACGGCATACGTGAGGTTTCCCTGAAATATGAAGAAATTAATTCTGATCCTGTTGTTGTGTATGCTAGCGGTAGCCGGAAGTTGTGGGTTCAAAAGTATAAATACTGATCATGAATTGCAGCGGGACATATACCGCCTGGCCGGTACAGACCTGCTCAGTACGTCGATCAGAGATGTCAAAACTGTTGTCGACACAATAAACACCGGGTACGATGCAACAAAATATTATCCCGAAGCCGACGTCCTGAATCCTTACAACGAAACACTATTTCCGCGGGATTTTGCGGCACCTGTATTTAGATGGAACGACCGGTATCTCTATTCAGATCTATGGCTTATCACCATACGATTTGCTGGTAACAATAATGCAATCCACATTTTGACAGACAAAACAACATGGACACCCGACCGTTATATCTGGGAAGTCATCAAAGCCAATTCTCTGGAACAAAAGGCCTTTATAACGATAACAGGAGTTGACACGAAACATGGCTATAAAATCATTACAAAGGCCGATATTACAATATCAACCTCGCCGGATGAAGTCGGTGCCCCTCTGATGTATGTCCAAATGCCACTGCCTTTCGAATGGGGCAGGGAGCATCCTGAACAATTCCTCTGGCGGTTTGGTGCCGTATCCTCGTATGAATTACCCCACGTAGTGATGAAAAATCTGCCCTTCTGCGGAAACTGCCATCATTTTTCGCGCGACGGCAAAATATTCGGAATGGACATAGACTATCACGGCGATAAAGGCGGATACGCTGTTAAAAAGGTAGATTCGAGCATGGTTTTAACAAAGAAAGAAATCATGTCGTGGAATGATTTCAATAAAGGGAAAGGACGAAAAAGCCAAGGGTTTTTTGCACGGATATCACCTGATGGCAGGTACGTTATCGGTACCGTGAAAGAACAATCGTTTTTTGCACTCCTGGCTGATATCGAATTTTCCCAGTTCTTTTTCCCTGCCCGGGGGCTCTTGGCCTGCTATTCCGTTGCGGATGGGGCATTATTTTCTCTCCCCGGTGCTGATGATCCGAATTATGTCCAGACGTGTCCAACATGGAGTCCGGACGGTCGATACATTGTGTTTTGCAGGGCCAAAGTCGACCAGTATCTGATCAAAGCCCTCAATGGAAAAAACTTTATTGAAGTTGAACCAAATGTGACTATTCGTGACCTCAATAAAAAGTATCAGATTAAGTATGATCTTTATAGAATTCCATTTAACGGAGGCAAAGGGGGTACTCCTGAACCTCTCGCAGGTGCAAGCGGCAATGGGAAAAGCAATTATTTTGCACGATATTCTCCCGACGGCAAGTGGATTGTATTCACACAAAGCGACACAGGCCTTGCAATACAACCGGGCAGCAAACTGTGCATCATTCCGACCGAGGGCGGTACTGCAAGACAACTGGAATGCAACACGAGCATTATGAATTCCTGGCATAGTTGGTCCCCAAACAGCCGCTGGATTGTATTCAGCTCGAAAGTCAATACACCCTATACCGAACTGTTTATAACACACATAGATCAAAACGGCATGGCAAGCATTCCGGTTTTACTTTCACGGTTCAGCAGTGATAAACAAGCCTGCGTCGCGCCGGAATTTGTTAATCTCATGCCCGATGCCATTCAGGATATTTCATTGTATGACGAATAAAGGATTATAATATTGTGAAGCAGTATTTTTTCATTTTGGATATGTGAGCTCGAAAACAATGAAGGGAGTACTTCATGAAAAAAAAGTTCATTATTATACTTGCAATAACTTTCATTAATTTCTTACTGCCAACGCAGTATGCACACAGCTACGGAGGAGGTGGAAGCGGGGGCGGCACCAGCGCGACATCCGTAGGGAGTTCCGACGTAACAACTCCTCCTGCCGGTTTTGAGCCGACTGATACAGTTAAGGATCAACAGCCTTCCTCAACAACGACCGTAAACAATCTGGGTACGACGGCAATCAATTGGGTGAATAACAATACCCTTGAGGGGATTAAAAATAGCGTCATCGTCCGTGTACCCACTGGTGACAGTTGCGTTGAAGCATCGAAAGATCGTGCAGCTGCGCTGGCAGATCACATCAGGGACAAAATTAAATCGGGAGAACTGGATATCGGAAGTCATACTGTTAAAATCGGTTCACGGTCGGGATACCAGATTCCGTATACAAAAGAGATCTTCGGTGATGCTCAAGATTGGAGTTTCCATACTTATACCGTTATTCAAATATATGATGCCAATAATAACTTTGTCGGCGGATATGAAGTTGATACATATGTCGCGGACTTTGTCTTACCACATGGCCAGGTAGACCTGGTAAACGAGAATCCCGATCACGTCCAGACAATAACCTCTCCATCGAAAGCTGGAAAGTAAGGAGTATGAAATGAAAAAATGGTGCATAGCGGGAGTTATTGTATTCATAATATGTATGGGGTCCCACCTTTTTGCAGGAGAAACATCCTACTTTCAGAACGCGCCCGATTCAGAGCTTTTGAAGCAGGTCGAAGAAAACCTGTTTGAATACCGCAACAGCAACGGCAAATGGCCACGGGATGTTAACGAACTCAGTACTTTTGCTCGTAAAAAGGGGACACCTCTTGATCTCTCAAGTTTCGGCCGGTTAACCCTTGAAAAAAAGTCTGCCGATACAATATTGATTGTCTACTCGATTAAGAACCCTGATCCGTATATCGCGGCATACGCCATAACCGTTGATGAAATCA
>CAZCGI010000247.1:0-3067 GCA_964498145.1 uncultured Syntrophaceae bacterium | reverse complement strand
ACGGCGGATATCAAGGATTTTAATCTCATCGATCCGTTCCATTTAGAGGCGTACGATACAAAATCCGTTAATTATAATCGAGATGTAGAGGCCTTCCCCGTTCTCCGGAGGATTTTGGAAAAGATAACGGGAGGGGAATCTTTCTACCGATCTCCCACCGATATGGGTGTTAACCGCTGCGGTTTTGCTATCGTGGATGACGAAGTGACCCGTGAAGCTGCCAAACAGGAAATAATCAGACGATATTTCCGATACCGTTGCGAGTATGCCATGGGATTTGCTGATAAAGATACGGTTCAGCGGGTGGAGCTGTTTATCAAGGACTTCAATCTTGAACCGGAATATCGAAAGGTAGTCAAACCGGCCCGTCAGGCCGCTGTTGAGGCTCAGGAACAAGACAAGGGCAATGAAGGTATTTATTGCGGAGCTGCCATTGAAATGGAAGACGGAACCATCGTTACGGGAAATAACTCACCACTCATGCATGCCGCATCCAGTCTGGTCCTGCATGCTATCAAATATCTGGCGGGGATACCGTCCCAGATAAAACTCCTGCCTGCCTATATTACTGATTCTATCAGCCACCTCAAAACGGAGATGCTCCACGAAAAAACAGTCAGCATGGATTTGGAGGAGACTCTCATTGCGCTCAGCGTCAGTGCAACAACGAATTCGGCGGCACAACTGGCCATGGAAGCATTAAAAGATCTGCATGGGTGCGAGGTTCATATGACTCATATTCCCACGCCTGGTGATGAAGCAGGCCTGCGTCGTCTGGGAGTCAACCTGACCAGCGATCCGAACTTCCCCACGAAGAATCTCTTTATTACATGACAAGTTTTCAATACGTATTTCCCTGAGACTGGTCTTCCTGCGGGGACAACAGCTTCAATGATTATGGATAGAGAAGTCGTCGATGGTTTTTCGTCCTGCCGGTGTTCCTCCACTCAGGGCGTTCCGGAAAATTGTGCTGCTAGATGGCAGTCCTCATTATCTCTGCCGCTGAATTATGTAAAGAGTCTTTGCCCTGAAGTGATACAAGAGTGCGCCAAGCGCACTCCCGACGGTGTTATTAATCAGGTCAAGCATACTTGAGGACCGGCTCGAAAGAAAAGCCTGGGAAATTTCTATCAAAAAACTGATGGAAATCCCTGCTGCTATTGAAATGAGAAGCGATCGAGTAAGTGACGACTTCTTCCGGCTGATATACAGGGAAAGGATAAAGCCCAGGGGGATAAATCCTATCAGGTTGATCGTTATGTCCATTAGTCCACCGGGAAATTTACCATGTTTGTTTGTCGGCAGTTCCAGAAAAGCTCTCTGATAGGGGATAAGTTGTTGGGGGATGATCAGATGAGCTGGCGGCGGCGCACCGCAATCAGTTATGGTTCCCCCATTCGTGTTGACGTAAGAATAGCAGATCAACGGGGACAATTCCCGCATCTGGCCGGGTACGTTGATAACCTCGTTTTCCTGTAATGCTCTGTTGAAAATGGCGATTGATCGAATCGTTCCTTTCCAGGAGCTTCGCCCACTGGCATCGCTTCCGATGACGAGAGGGTATGATCGGTTCCAAGAGGAAAATGTCAACGGGCCGGTCCTCCGAGCACCGATTTTCTTCCCGTTTTGATATAAAAACATGACTGCGCCGTCATACACAATGACAAACCGTGAGGATTCTCCCTTCTTAAAAACGTCCTTTTTCCCGAAACTGATGGCCCGATTACGATCATCAGCTGCAATCCTGAGTTCGATGCCGGACCTCCACTGGCCTAACAGGAAATTCATGCGTTCATAATCCAGAGCATATGACAGGATGGTTCCAAATCCCTTTGCCGCGGGAAAATCGGAAGTCATATCAATACAAATTGTGAATTCCCGGAGATTGATCAGTTTTTGAGGATATTCTTTAGAATAGACCGTAGAAGGGGGGGAAAGTATAAGGCCGTCACGATGACTAACAGTGGCATGATTGATCTCACGAAAATTCATCGGCCACAGCCCTAAGATGAACAGCGTACAAACATATACACACAGAACAATTACAAGAGTGTGCTCTTTATTTTTAATGGTCACTTTCACAAGGTAAATGTCCTCAGCAGCGGATTTGCTTGTATCTCCATATCATTTCGACTGTTATTTCTGCAATTTTTATTAATAATGATTTGTTTTGCAACTGCAAAAATGACCATTCTATAAAAATTTCATATAGTTCAATATGTCGGGATATTCATTCGTACCTGTGCAAGGTTCCTTTCGGTATTGAAAGCTCGTCGCGACAGACCGTCTGTTGTTTCCAGATCAAATCGGCAATCATTTTTATGAGATGCTATAAATGTTCGGTTCCGACGGATCTGCAAAACGGGTTTTTTACAATGGAATCATAGATGGGGGTATTGTAACCAGCCAATTCGTGCTTTGACTTAAAAACCATAGTTTGTTACACATTACGGCGCATTGATTACACGAATCAAGGAGAGTTGAAGAGATGGTGGACCGCATCGTTGGGCTCGGACTTCTTGTTTTTATTGCTCTTTCCAGCATAGTGTTATTTATGTGTGCTTTGGTAGTATGGCTGCTGACGGTTTTGTTCGATAAGCGCCTTGTGCTCCTCCATTATTTTTCTTCATTCTGGGCATCCATTTATCTATGGATCATGCCTGCCTGGTCAGTTTCGATCGAGGGAAGGGAAAATATCAAAAAGAAAACGTATGTTGTTGTTTCCAATCACCAGTCCCTCCTTGATATTTTGGTGGCATTTCGCATATTTTTCCCCTTCAAGTGGGTATCGAAGGCGGAAATTTTCAAACTTCCGTTTATTGGATGGAACATGACGTTAAATCGATATATAAAACTCATCCGGGGGGATAAGGAAAGTATTCGGCGCATGTTGCAGGATTGTAAGAAGACGCTTGCAAACGGAAGCTCCGTTTTCATATTTCCAGAAGGGACACGATCGGAGACGGGACGCTTGCGGCGATTCAAGCCGGGTGCTTTTATCCTCGCCAAAGAAAACAAAGTGCCGATTTTACCTATCGTCATCAATGGGACGAAGGATGCGTTGCCG
>CAZCGI010000246.1:0-3080 GCA_964498145.1 uncultured Syntrophaceae bacterium | reverse complement strand
ATGCCGCTATTGTCAGCCGTGAACTCGGGGTCCCCTGCATTGTCGGCACCAGCAATGGAACAGATAATCTCAAAGGGGTTAGCGAAGCGACCGTATCGTGTGCCAGCGGGGAACTGGGAGAAGTGTACGAAGGAATCCTGAAATATGACGTCCACAAAGTCAATCTGGAAAACCTCGAACGGCCGAAAACAAAGATCATGATGAATGTGGGCAATCCCGATAATGCCTTCACCTTGGCGTCGATCCCCAATGACGGAATCGGCCTTGCCCGGCTTGAGTTCATCATCAACAACTTCATACGAATCCATCCCATGGCCCTGATACATTTCGACCGGGTTACGGATAAAAAGGACCGGAAAGAGATAGAAAAACTCACCCAGGGGTACACCAACAAACAGGACTTTTTCATCGACAAGCTCGCCCAGGGCGTGGCAAAAATCGCCGCTGCCTTCTATCCGAATGATGTCATCGTCAGGATGAGCGATTTCAAGAGCAACGAATACGCCAACCTCATCGGCGGCAAGTACTTTGAGGAAGATGAAGAAAATCCCATGATCGGATTCAGAGGGGCTTCCCGCTATTATGACGACCGCTACCGTGAAGCATATGTCCTCGAATGCGAAGCCATGCGGAAGGCGCGAAATGAAATGGGACTCGTTAACATAAAACCGATGATTCCCTTCTGCCGTACCCCGAAGGAAGGCCAGCGCGTCGTCAAGATCATGGCTGAAAACGGTCTCGTTCAGGGAGAAAACGATCTTGAAATCTATATGATGGTAGAAATTCCCAGTAACGTGGTCCTCATCGAAGAATTCGGTAAGGTCTTCGACGGATTTTCCATTGGATCAAACGATTTGACACAGTTAACACTCGGTCTCGACAGAGATTCATTCCAAGTTGCCCACATTTTTGATGAGAGAGACCAGGCAGTTCTGAATCTTGTCGAACGAGCGATCTTGAAAGCTAATGAAATGGGCAAAAAGATTGGTATTTGCGGACAGGCACCAAGCGACTATCCGGAATTTGCCCGATTCCTCGTCGAGTGCGGAATCAGCAGCATTTCACTTAATTCCGATACGGTTATTAAGACAACCCTTGAAATCCTCGATACTGAAAAAGATCTGGGAAAGTAGGGGACGACTGAAACAACGTTTCTGAACCAAAAAGGATGTGCCGTTTTTATAACTGCGGCACATCCTTTTTTAATTCAGCAAGATTTTCTCCAGCCCTTGGGGCGTTCAATTAAATCCCATCAGTCCCGCACTCGGTTTATCATGACACTCAAATCTGAACGGTTCTTCTATTTGACACCAACACCAGAGTAATAAAACCGCAATATATCGATATACCCATACCCTGCCTTAGCCATTTCATAAGCCCCCCATTGGCTCATACCCACGCCGTGACCATAGCCGCTTCCCTGCATAATGATACCGCCATCTTCTTTTCTGACGTCAAACAAGGTACTTTTTATACGTTGCGGATCATATTTTATCCTGAAATCATTCCCGCTGAGCATTGTTGTACCACCACTATGGACAATCCGGATTTTTTTTGTTCTTCCTGTGGGGCTCACCTCAACCGGAGTGATCTCATAAACCGTTCCTATATTGATACCCTTTTTATTAAGAATCCTTCGCATTTCAACAAAATCTACAGCATGGTTCCACTGAGTTCCCGCCGCTTGAGCACTGAACTTATCACGAACACTTTTCAAGTAAGGCACCTGCGCTGTCCACACGTTTTCCGCATCCTCCGTCACACCACCGCTGTTTGCATGGAAGTATGCAAGTACAAGCTTACCATTCCACATTAACAGTTTGCCTTGTGTTTCATTGACCGCCGTGGTTGCGTTTTCATCTTCGACACCAACACCTCCGTACACTTGAGATTTAGTCGAAGCGTAGACATCATACCCTTTGTCACGATTTTTTTCTTTCTGATAGAACGCATAGGTTCTGGCAGCCACGGCTTGAGATTTGAGCGCTTCTCTCGGCCACTGAGGCGACATTTCTTTTGGTAGTACACCATAAAGATATTCTTCCAGTCTCAGCTCATTTATAACATCGACCCCTTTTTCATTCCGCCGGATTGTCATTGTTCCCCGATATGGCATTCCGTTCACAGCAACGAAACCTCCCCCTTCGGGACAGACTGTAAATATTTTATGATGGAGAATAGATCCATTGACAGTAAGGATACTGCCGGCAACCGAAACAACAGCAACACGGCCAAGAGGTATCCGGTCAATTGTGGCTTGCTTCTCAACAGCTCTAATTTCGCACGGTGCTGTACCCGTAAGTCTTACCGTTGATACATTCTCATGGATGAGAACCCGTATCATCTCGTTTGGATTAATCTTTACCGTCACATCCTTTTTCGCTTCAGGGGCAGGTGGTGGCCGCAGGCAGGCGTTAATCATAAATTCTGCGGATTGCCTCCTTTGTCCCTGAGGGAATCGGGCAAGATATTCCCGGAACTGTACCAGTGCTTCATTATATTTATATTTCTCGTAGAGAATCATTCCGGAGTTAAAATATGCATTGGCGGTGTGAATACTCCGGGAATAATATTTTGTCACGAAGGAATAAAACTGTAATGCCGTATCATAATTATCAAGGAAATAACTGTATATATCACCGATACGCAGAATTGCCCGTGCCTGCATATTTCGATCAGTGGCATTATCGGCAACGTATCGATATGCCCCGATAGCTTCAAGATATCTTCCCATTTTGAGATAGGCATCCGCCGTCTCCATTGCACGCCGGTCGTCATAAGCATATCCCATACTAATGCACAGTAGAATAAGGAACCCACATACGGCACAAACGATTTTGTAACGTGTGAGATGCATAGTATACGACTCGTCGCTGATATCTTTGAGGTGTATTGTCAGAGTAGATCTGTAAGCCGAGTTCTGTCTCTCCCCGGAGTTTCCCCACGGAAAGATGATGATCATTAATCTAGGACAGCAGTTGCCTGCTGCCTCAAGCGACACTACCCGAGAACTTTGAACGGGCCGCTCTCAGCGTTCTCCTATTTGGTCTTGCTCCGGATGGGGTTTACCAAGCTTTCCC
>CAZCGI010000245.1:0-3086 GCA_964498145.1 uncultured Syntrophaceae bacterium | reverse complement strand
GTATCGTGGTGTGGAATTTTTTGTCCGGTCATCAACGCAGTTAACCGGACATTTTTTTCTTCTCACATCAAGCCCTGATGATCCGAACGTTATGGATGCATGGTCGGGAGAATTTGAGATGGATACGGAATGGAAACAGGTGAGAATACCCTTTGAAAGTCTGACGGTCGGACGAGGTTGGATAAAGGGAGGGGCTGAGAAGCAAGGAGCAAAGTATGGAGATCAGATCCTTCGTCTCGACCGCGTCGAGCTTATCAGCATTGGTATCCTCGGAAGAAGCAATCCCCCGGTTAAGGGAGACATGATGATTGACTCAGTTAGGTTTTACCCGTGACATACACGCTAGAATAATTTCCTCTTGACCGAAACACGTTTCTCCTTCATGATGAAAGCAAATAACGCTGCTGATAAGGATCAGCCTTCTTTTCCGTTCGGTTGAGATATCCATCATGCAAGTGTCTTCTTATGAATCGGAATTAAAGGAGACATACTCGGGCATATTTAGAGGCTTCGAAAAAAAATTTTTCAACGGCCTATAAATAATTTATAATCATTGCTACTGACACTTTCAAAGCTTTTCTTCACAATCACTCGTCTGCCGTTTCTGAAGACGTTACTATATAACATCTGTAGAGCATTTTCTTCGTAAGACTCTATATCCGAAAATGTATGATTGTTTTTGGTGCTGTTGAAGAAAAGTTGTCTTTTTTGTTTTCCTATTATTCGCGTGCGAACACGGATACCTTATTATTGAGGATTTCAGGTACACCTGGGCCAATCATTCACGAACGACCTCCGGGAGTTTTTAACGATCTGCATATTTTGTAATTCCTAATGAATAGTCAAAATGTACTTTCTGTATTCATGAATTCTCTAACGAAACAATAATAGCAAGAGCAGCGAGGGACACATCTATGAAATCCCATTTTAATGGCGAGCGGCGGGTAGTAATCGTGGATGGGTGCCGAATCCCCTTCATGAGGGCCGGAACCGACTATGTTGATTTGAGGGCATACGATCTGGGACGAATGGTTATCAAGGCTCTTGTCAGGAAAAGCGGCCTCGATCCCTCGACAATCGATCGGATGATCATGGGAAATGTTATTTCAGATCTGGCGACGACAAATGTGGCCCGAGATTCGGCGCTGGGTGCGGGGATTCCGGCGTCCGTTCCCGCATTTACAGTGACACTTGCCTGTGTTTCATCAAACGTTGCGATTACGACGGGAATGGATTTAATCGGAACGGGACATGCCGATATAGTTATAGCGGGCGGTATCGAAAGCATGAGCGACATCCCGATTCAGTATAGCCGGCGGTTCAGAAAAAAACTGGTGGAATCACGGAAATATAAAGGAATTCATGATTATATAAAATTCGTTCAGGGGCTGTCATTTCGTGATCTCCTTCCCGATGTACCTTCCATTGCAGAATTTTCCACGGGGAGAATTATGGGAGAAGATTGCGACCGACTTGCTGCACGCTTGAACATCAGTCGGGAAGAGCAGGATGCATATGCCGTGCGTTCCCATTGCGCAGCGGCCCGGGCAACTGCCATGGGATATTTAGCAGAAGAGGTAACACCGGTGCGAGTGCCGCCTCGCTTTAAACAAACATCACAGGACAATGGTATCAGAGGGGATACATCACTGGAAAAAATGAAAAAACTGAAGCCGGTCTTCGAAAAGAAATACGGAACAGTCACGGCCGGCAATTCATCATTTCTTACTGATGGTGCAGCAGCCGTTATACTCATGACTGAGGAACGGGCTAATGACTTAGGTTGCACCCCGAAGGCGTTGATACGTGCTTATACATATACGGCGCAGGATCCTGAAGAAGATCTTTTGCTTGGTCCGGCATACGCAACACCCAAGGTTCTCGACAGTGTCGGATTGGAATTGTCGGATATTGATGTGTTTGAATTTCATGAGGCATTCGCAGGACAGATTCTGGCAAATCTGCAATGTCTTGATTCGAGTCACTTTGCACGGGAGAAACTCGGCAGAACTCAGAAAGTAGGCGAATTACCGATGGATCGGTTCAATACATGGGGGGGCTCTCTTTCGCTGGGACATCCTTTTGCTGCAACCGGTGCTCGACTCGTTATAACGGCGACACATCGCCTTGATAAGGAGAATGGAACCTTTGCACTTGTTGCTTCATGTGCAGGAGGAGCAATCGGGAATGCAATTATTCTGGAACGGGTGAATTAGCCGGAGGAGATAGACCGATGACGTACGGTATGATTGAAAAACAAGATGACATCGCCATTATATGGCTGGATCAGTCAGGAGAAAAAATTAATAAGATATCACTTGATCTCCTTGATATATTCGAAGGGTATCTTGAGCAAATCGAGAATGATACCAGCATCCGAGCGGTGGTTCTTATCAGCAGAAAGGATGACAATTTTATTGCCGGTGCCGATCTTGATGAACTGATGTATATGCCGGCACCCGAAGAAGCGCAGAATATGAGCCGTCAGGCGCATGCTCTTGTAAACCGTGTGGCGGAATTTCCAAAACCCGTGGTCGCCGCTATTCATGGTGCTGCTCTCGGGGGAGGACTCGAGGTTGCGCTTGCCTGTTCACTCAGAATCGTTACAGATGACCGGCGAACGGTATTGGGGCTTCCGGAAGTCAAACTGGGACTTCTGCCTGCAGGAGGGGGGACTCAACGATTACCTCGTCTGATCGGGATTCAATGTGCTTTGGAAATGATGCTGACCGGGAACAATGTATATCCCCGCCGGGCGCAGCGAATTGGACTTATCGATGATATCATTCATCCCTACGGATTACTTTCCGCCGCGGTGACGGCGGCTCGAAATCTTGCAGAGAATCCGGTTCGACGGAAAAGGAAGCAGAGTGTGTTATCCCGATTATTAGAAAATACACCGCTTGGACGGAAGCTGATCTATAAAAAAGCGCGTGAAAAGGTACAAAGAAGAACCTTCGGAAACTATCCCGCGCCGCTTAGGATTATCGAATGCGTGGAGAAAGGAATGGAAAAGGGGATTGCAACCGGTTTCGAGGCAGAAGAAAAATATTTCGGAGAATTGGTCGTCAGTCCTGAAGCAAAAG
>CAZCGI010000244.1:0-3091 GCA_964498145.1 uncultured Syntrophaceae bacterium | reverse complement strand
CCAGTTGTGATGAGCTGAGCGATATATCGTTCGTTGAGGCCTTGTACCGCATCCTGACGCTGGCGGCAGACCGTCTTCGTGAAATGGGTGTGTTCTGCGAAAAGACGGTACAGGCATTCTTCGATACGCTCATGGAAGCAGCCCTTACATATGTCAATCTGTCAAATAACCGTATTGTTATCAATCAAATCTAAACCCGAAAGTTGAGTTAATTTACTTAACAATCGGATTATTCAACATCTTGCATTTTCTTATAACCGACTGTGACCGAGGATAGGCACCATCGGTAATCTATAAATGACTATTTCAATGAAATTCTCGCATTTGCAGAATATGACACCGTGGCATATTTTTTAATAACATTCGTCTCGTGATATGATGTTATTTTTTTATACCATTTAGCAGATTAGAACCTTGACATTATGCCGAATTACGTCTTAAATCTTGGAATCTTCATCGGACTGAATTACCGGGAGGATACATGGCCACCACAACATCATATAAGCAGATAATCCCGTATGTCGCAAAAGACGGTTCGACAATCCGGGAACTGATGCACCCCGACGTTCACGGCAATGTGAACCAGAGCCTGGCAGAGGCCATTGTTCCCGTTGGGGGTACTACCATCCTTCACACCCATGGAAAAAGCGAAGAGATTTACTATTTCACTGAGGGGATCGGCACGATGACACTCGGCGAGGATCGATTCGACGTGGCCGCCGGCGATTCCGTTTTCATTCCGCCAGGAACACCCCACAGCACTATTAACACGGGCGATGTACCGCTGCGGTTCCTATGCTGCTGTTCACCGGCGTATTCACGCAACGATACGGACTTATGCGAACCGGATGAGTGAAGCCTATTACAAGACACCACAAAGAAGTGAAGGATCAAATACTGTTCGAAGGAGGTTCGGCGTGAGCGACACCAGGATTAAACTGACCGGGGGAAAGGCGGCACTTGTCATCGCTGTTCTAATCGTTATTGCAGGCGTTCAGTTTGTTCGACTTCAGACAACGTTAGATGAAAAGGCAAAAGATACTATTCGATTTCAGATTTACCTTGACTATGCCGGAGAGAGCAGCGAACTGATCGAACAGGCAAAAAAGGAAGAACTGTCACCGGAATCTGTTGAAAAACTGCTCAAACACATTCAAAATCTCGATACAATTACGATCACTTCTCTCAAGGCTCGGAAATCAGGAAACGATATCGTCGTCAGGGCGGAATTCGCTATTGACGGAAAACCGCAGAAGACCCGGTACTTTCTGATGAAACCATCTCTCATCGGGCAGTGGACGGTCAAACGGGAAACATCGGCTCTTTCGTACTATGCCACGTTCTGGTAAATAACATCGAGGGATTCACAGAAACTTACGAATAAAAACAGGGGGCAACTGCTACAGGACGGCACAAAATGAAATTTTTTCTTTTCATTACCGCCATCGGTGTTTTCACCCTGATTTTCTTTTATGGGCGGCGGACCTTCGTCAAGCACCGACGGAACCGGCTGAGTGTGGGACCATTCCCCAGGGAATGGGAGGAAATCCTGGTCAAAAACGTATCACTCTACCGTCGTATACCCTCTTCACTGAAGGATCAGCTTCATACCAACATGAAAATATTTCTCGGTGAAAAACGCTTCGAAGGATGTGACGGTCTTGAGCTGAGCGATGAAATCAGAGTCACCATTGCCGCTCAGGCCTGCACGCTTCTGCTGAACCGAAAAAACAGAAATTACCCGGGACTTTCGACGATTCTCGTCTACCCAACGGCATACGTGGTACCGGAAACCATTCCTCTCGGCGACATGACCTATATGGAACATGAATCGGTTCGCACGGGAGAGTCATGGGTCCATGGAACGGTGGTTCTTGCGTGGGATCACGTCCTGCGGGAAGCACGGGACGGCCGTGGCTGTCACAATGTTGTCATTCATGAATTCGCCCATCAACTCGATCAGGAAGATGGAACCATAGACGGCGCTCCCGATCTTGAAACTCGTTCAAACTATGCACGATGGACCCGTGTTCTGAGTCGCGAGTATGAACAACTGCGAGATGATATCTACCATCAGCGAACGCCGATTCTCGATGAGTACGGTGCAACGGACCCAGCGGAATTTTTCGCCGTCGCCACCGAAACCTTCTTCGAAAAACCGACACAGCTGAAACAGCACGAACCGGAACTGTATGAAGAACTCAAGAACTATTACAAAGTCGATCCTGCTGAGTGGATGTAAGACACGCCGTGAATTGAAAGAGTGACATTACGGTATTGAAACGTTACGATTGATGGCATAATATGTGAATTATCACTGTAGTCCACAACGTAAAGGAGTCGAACAATGAGCATCTCCCGTGTACCGAAAGTTAGCAGGAGATCATTTCTCGCCACATCGGCGGGACTGGCAGTATCCGGGCTTGGCCTGCCCAGAAAAGCTCATGCGAGAGAACCCCGGGGTCTCGCGTCGATTATCGACCTTACCCTGTGCGACGGATGTCCGGGCAGGGATATTCCCGCCTGCGTCGCCGCCTGTAGAGATTTGTATCAGAAAACGGTGCCCGATCCGGTCGATCCGATTCCCAAACTCTTTCCGAGGGGAAAGATCGAGGACTGGTCGAAGAAAAAGCAAGTATACAATCGATTAACGCCCTACAACTTTATCTTTGTCGAGACGGCGGAAGTGGAATACGAGGGGAGAAAATCCACGCTCCATATACCGAGACGATGCATGCACTGCGATAATCCCGCATGCGCGACCATCTGCCCCTTTGCGGCAAATCACAAGATGAAAAACGGAGCGGTTGTCATTAATGATAATCTTTGCGTCGGCGGCGCCAAATGTCGCACTGTCTGCCCATGGGCCATACCGCAGCGTCAGTCCGGCGTCGGCGTCTATCTTTATGTCATGCCTACGTTTGCGGGAAACGGTGTCATGTTCAAATGCAATCTCTGCTACGACCTGCTTCTGGAGAACAAGATTCCTGCGTGCATGGAGGCCTGCCCTACGGGTGCCATGATCATCGGCCCGCGCGACGAAATTCTTGCCGATGCCCGGGGCCGGGCAAGCCATATTGACGGCTTTCTC
>CAZCGI010000243.1:0-3118 GCA_964498145.1 uncultured Syntrophaceae bacterium | reverse complement strand
AAGAGGACATTGCTTGCGATAGTCCTATCGCTCGCGCTCGTAATGGGCTACCAACATCTATTCGTCAAAAAAGAACAGCCCCAGCAACCAACAACAACAGCAACACAGGAAATACCCGTCGACACGAGCGCTAAGCAGCCCACGGAAGAAAAAAGTGTCACCGAACCGGCCCCTGCTGCCCTGCAACAGCCACTGCTGAAAAAGGGTGATGCCTTAGCTGCCGGCAAGGAAATCGCCGTGGAAACTCCTCTCTACAGTGCGGTATTCAATACGAGAGGGGCGTCACTCACATCTTTTAAATTGAAACATTATCGGAAGGACTTAACGAAAGACGCGGTACCTGTCGAACTGGTGAACAAAAAAGAAGACATGGAATACCCACTCAGTACATCCTTTCCCAAGTCAAGCATCAACCTTGATCCCAATGTGATCTATGAAGCAGATAATCAGTCAATTGATCTCACCCAACAGATGATCAACGACAAACAGTTAGTATTCTCAAAAAAATACCCCGGCGAATTTCAGATTGATAAAATCTATACAATTCACGCGGGCACATACACATTTGACCTGACAGTCGTTGTTACCAACCTGTCGGATAAGATTATTAAACAAAGTGCCCTTCTAAGCTGGAACGAATATGTCGACCCGGAAGAAGAGCAGAACAGATATGTCCATGAAGGTCCCATATCTTTTGTCAAGGATGATCTCCATACGGAAAAACTGAAAAAGCTTGGAGATCCGAAGATTCTCGGTCCGGATGTTTCGTGGGGAGGATTCGAAAGCAAGTATTTTATCGCCTCCATTATTCCTCAGCAGCCTTCGCTGACAAACCTGATAATATCGAAGAACCAGAATGACGTTGTCTCCGTTGCACTTGACGGGCCCAAAAACATTATCCTTCCCGGTCAATCGGGAACATTCAAGTATACAGTCTACATAGGACCGAAGGAATATGAGACGCTGAAAGCAGAAGGAGTGGGGCTTGAAAATTCCATCGATTACGGTTCATGGATAAAATGGCTTGCCCTTCCGCTTCTGTACGTAATGAAATTCGTCAATAACTACATTAACAACTTCGGAGTGGCGATCATTATCCTGACGATTCTCGTTAAGATCCTGTTCTGGCCCCTCGGTAACATCAGTTACCGTTCAATGAAGGAAATGCAGAAACTGCAGCCGGAGATAACCAAAATCAGGGAAAAGTTCAAGGATGACAAGCAGCGGCTTAACCAGGAAGTGATGGGGCTCTACAAGATTCATAAAGTCAACCCCATGAGCGGATGCCTGCCCATGCTGATACAGCTTCCCGTCTTTTTCGGTCTGTACAAGGCCCTGCTCTATTCGATAGAACTTCGCCATGCCCACTTTTTCCTGTGGATCCAGGATCTGTCGGCGAAAGATCCCTATTACATAACACCGATCATTATGGGAGCAACAATGTTCCTGCAACAGAGAATGACACCCACTCCTGGTGGTGATGATATGCAACAGAAGATGATGATGTGGATGCCTGTTATATTCACATTCTTGTTCCTGAACTTCCCCTCAGGGCTGGTTATATATTGGCTCTTTAACAACATTTTGAGCATCGGACAGCAATATTTAGTCAATAAGAGGATGTCCTAAAACGAGGTAGTATCATGGATAAAAAAATATTGGAACTCGAAGGAAAGACCATTGATGAAGCAATCGAGAAAGCATGTAAGGAGTTTGGATTACCCCGGGAAAAATTGAACATTGAAATTATATCCGAAGGATCTTCGGGCTTTTTGGGTATTATCGGAGCAAAAAAAGCGTCCATCAGAGCAAGCATTCTGTCTTTTGATCTGACCGCAGACAGCACTCACTATGATGACAATAAGCAGAGCATTGAACCGCAACCGGAGCCTCAAAGAGCACCCCAACCGACGGAACTGAAGACAGAAGACCGCGAGGAACCGCTCGCTGTAAAAGCAAAAGAAGTCCTCGACGGGATTCTTCTCCGGATGGGGTTGGACTTTCCCGTCCACATTAAAGAAACTCACGACACTATCAGTCTGAGAATTGAGGGCGACGGCAGTGGACTTTTAATCGGTAAGGGAGGGCAAACCCTCGATGCCCTTCAATATATAATCAATAAGGCAACAAACAAAAACGGAAAAGAACGGAAACGGATCATTCTTGACACCGAAGATTACCGAATGAGACGGGAAAAAACGTTGATCGCTCTTGCTGAAAAACTGGGTCAAAAAGCAAAACGGACGAGAAAGCCGGTGACCGTGAATCCTATGAACGCCCATGATCGCCGGATTATCCACCTTGCCCTGCAGGATGACAAACAGCTCATGACAAAAAGCCGCGGCGAAGGTAACTACAGAAAAATTATCATCCTGCCTGCAAAGAAGGGTTGACTGGTTGTTCACGGATCGATTCCCGTGGTTCGTGATTCGTGTATTGTGAATCATACGACAGAGATGTGTGACATTGATATGAAAACAAACTCTCTCAGATCTCCGTTCCCTGGTTCCCGACGCATATCTAGTGATTTTCAAGGGTCGAATCCTGACTTCGCAGCAGATCTTTCTTTTAGATGCTAATTGGTGCAAAACGGAATAACCGTATCTCATCAAACATGAATTTTTTAAAACCATAACGAAAAAACATGTCGCTTCAGGAAGATACAATTGCGGCGATTGCCACCCCACACGGGATCGGCGGTATCGGGATCATTCGAATCAGTGGTCCGGAAGCGGAAAAAATCGGACTTCGCCTGTTCAGACCGAAAATGTCGCACACATCCTATCAAAGTCATCATCTTTATCACGGAGATATCGTCGTCCCCGAAACCGGTATGATCCTTGATGAGGTCTTGCTCAGCGTAATGAGAAAACCTCATTCATACACCGGCGAAGATACCATCGAGATTCATTGCCATGGTGGTCCGGTAGTCGTTGATGGGGTTCTGAAAGCGGTGCTTACGGAGGGAGCACGACTTGCTGAACCGGGAGAGTTCACAAAAAGAGCATATCTTAACGATCGGCTGGATCTTTCCCAGGCAGAGGCGGTTATCAATCTTATCCACGCACAAACGGCCCGGGGCATTTATCTGGCGCTTTCCCACCTCACGGGAAATTTA
>CAZCGI010000242.1:0-3168 GCA_964498145.1 uncultured Syntrophaceae bacterium | reverse complement strand
CATTGAAATCTCCTTTCGAACGAAGGCTGATCTTGTAATAATCCTCCGACGTCTCCTGAAAGAGTGCCGCGACAGATACACTCCCCATGGAGCGGATCAAATCGACAAAGCCTTCCGTATGCTCGGGCATGGCTCCGATTTTCGTCATCATTTCCCGAGTAACAACCATGAAACCCGTTTTGATATCCTCATAAAGCTCTAAGGTTCCAAGGGCCTCTCGCAAAAGCTGCACCTGCTCGTCCGATCGAGTCTCATAAACCTTCTCGGACACCCATCGAGGATCGACACCTGCCTGTACGAGTTTTGAAGCAACCGTAAAGGTAAAACTTCTCGTGTTTGAATAGCGGAACGATCCCGTGTCCGTCAGAATCGCCGTATACAAATTCACCGCAATATCCTTCGTTACGGGAATTCCCATATCATCCATAAGTCGGTAGAGTATTTCACCAGTGGAACTTGCATCGATATCTACCAGTGAAATTTCCGAGAAAAAATCATTGGAAACGTGATGGTCAATGTTTACAATCATACCCATCGCGCCGATCCGAGGCCATTCCTCACCCACCCGCTCGAGATCACTGCAGTCGAGAAGAAAAACGGCATCATACCCATCAAGAGAGTCCAGGTTGTGAACGACGGTATTGACACCCGGCAGAAAAGCATATAAGCGGGGCGTTTCATCCTGATTATAAACGACCGCTTGCTTGCCCATGTTACGAAGAGCATAATAGAGTGCCAGTTCCGATCCCAGGGCATCGCCGTCCAGTCGAACATGAGAACTGATGAGGAATCGATTACCCGACCGTATGATATCATGTATCCTCTTGATCATCAGCAGCCTTTTCTGTGTGGATCGACGCAAGGAGCCTGTCGATGCGGTCTCCATATTCAAAAGAACCGTCATAGGCAAAGATTATCTCTGGAACATACCGGAGTTGCACCTTCTTTGCCAATTCTCGTCTCAAAAACTTCGAAGCTCTTTTCAAACCTTCGAGAATATCCTCGCTGCAGGTTTCCTCGCCAAGGGGAACAAAGAAAATTCGTGCCGTCCGAAGATCGCTGCTCATCTTGACGCCGGTAATCGTAACATTACGGACTCTCGGGTCCCTCACCTCCCGCAACAAGATATCGGCAATTTCCATTCGTATCAGGTCACTTACTCTGTCGGCCCTTTTATAACTCGAAGAACTTGTCATCGATATATCCATATTCACCATCCATAGCATCGGAAAGTGTAATAATCTCAATTTTCGAATTGACCACGTGTACGAGATTGAGTTCTTCGATGAAATGCATGATCGTATCCATAACAGAATTGACAAATCCTCTGTCATTCCCAACTACGGTGAACCCTATTTTCCCGTTTTTCCAGCTATCGTGATCTCCTACCTCGGCTATGGAAATATTAAATTTATTACGGGTCCGTTGTATGACCCTGCGCAGTACTCCCCGTTTTTCTTTGAGAGATCTGCTGTTAACGATAAAAATATCTATAATTCCGATACCAACAACCATTGCCCGGCCGTTAATCCAACGTTCTCTCCACTTCTTCTTTAACATACGATTCGATGATATCTCCGACCTTGATATCATTAAATCCATCGAGGCCGATACCGCACTCAAAGCCCGATTGCACCTCCCGGGCATCATCCTTAAACCGCTTCAAAGATATCATTTTACCGTCATAAACGATAACACCGTCTCTTACTAACCTGAGATTCGAATTACGCAACATTTTACCGTCCAGCACATAACTTCCGGCAATCGTCCCAACCCGAGGAATCTTAAAGAGATCCCGAACTTCCGCACGTCCCTGCACAACGTCTCTATAGACCGGTTCAAGCAAGCCGACCATGGCAGCTTTCACGTCGTTTATGGCATCATAAATAACATCGTACAGCTTTATTTCAACGCCTTCTCTCTCCGCTATTTCCGTAACCCGTGTATCAGGTCTAACATTAAACCCGATAATTATCGCATCCGATGCCGATGCCAACAGGACGTCCGTTTCCGTCACGGTACCAGTGGAATTATGTATAATCTTTACTTTCACATCATCGGTGCTCAATTTCAGAAGGGCATCGGCAATCGCTTCGATCGATCCCTGAACATCTCCCTTGATAATGACATCGAATTCTTTTGCACCTTCCTTAATTCGATCATATAATTGCTCAAGAGTGATCTTCGAGGTTTGGGAAAGTTCTTTTTCCCGTTCCTTAACAGTCAAATAAGCCGCGATTCCGCGTGCTTTCTTTTCATCATCCACACCGACAAAATCCATGCCGCCCCGAGGGACTTTCGAAAACCCAATAACCTCAACGGGCGTCGACGGGCCGGCCGTCCTGACCCGCTGACCTTTATCGTTAATCAAGGCCCTGACCCGGCCATATTCCGTTTTCGATACAAAGGCATCTCCTTCGTGTAACGTCCCTTCCTGAATAATCACCGTCGCAACAGGACCTCTGCCCTTGTCAAGGGTTGCTTCAACAATAATACCACGGGCCGGTCGATCGGGATCCGCTTTCAATTCCATAATATCCGCCTGAAGAAGAATCAGTTCGAGCAAATCCTCGATACCGATTCGCATCTTCGCCGAAACTTCAGCATAAATCGTATCACCGCCCCATTCTTCAGGGATAAGTCCCAGTTCAGACAATCGTTGTTTGATATGATCGGGATTGGCCCCGGCCTTGTCAATCTTATTGATTGCAACAATGATGGGAACGTCGGCGGCCCTGGAGTGATTGATTGCTTCAATCGTCTGATCCATGACACCGTCATCGGCAGCAACGACGAGAATAACGATATCCGTAACCTGTGCTCCCCTGGCTCTCATCGTTGTAAATGCCTCATGACCGGGTGTATCGATAAAGACAATATCCCGGTCGTTGATATGAACATGGTATGCCCCAATTGCCTGGGTAATTCCTCCCGCCTCCCCATCAATAACCCGCGTCTCCCGTATCGCATCGAGCAGTGATGTTTTCCCATGATCGACATGTCCCATAACCGTTACTACCGGTGCCCGAGGTTTCAGCTTTTCAGGAGATGCTTCGACATGTTGAATGACTTCATCATAATCAAATCCCGTTTGTTCAATCTGATATCCGAATTCGCTCGCAACCAGCGAAGCGACATCGAAATCGATCGATTGATTGATGGTTACCA
>CAZCGI010000241.1:0-3198 GCA_964498145.1 uncultured Syntrophaceae bacterium | reverse complement strand
ATGAACTGACGCGCGGTATGATACAGGATACGAATTCTTCCTTCATATCGCGGGAAGTAACATCGGAACGATGGCAGGTGACGGCGATGATGGCTGTCGGCGACGACGAGGATGTCATCAGGGATACCCTGAAGTATCTCATGGATAAGTCCGATGCCGTAATCGTAACGGGAGGCCTCGGTCCCACCGCCGATGATAAGACAACCGCATCGATAGCACGAACATTCGATCTCGGACTGTACACCGATGAATCCGTTCTCAGTTGCATAAAGGAACGGTTCGAAAGATTTCGCATTGCATGGACGAACAACAACGCCAAACAGGCGATGTTTCCCCATGGCGCCGAGCCTCTTAACAACCCGATCGGCACGGCCTGGGGATTCTCTCTGAAAAAGGACGGCAAGATCATCGCCGTTCTTCCCGGCGTTCCTGCAGAAGTGAAACGGATGATTCCCGAAAGTGTAATTCCACTGCTCAGAACGGAATTTCCGGAAGCAGTTCGGTACAGCATGAAACGGACGATCAAACTTTTTGGCATCTCCGAAGCGAAGGTAGACGAGACCATCGCGGGAACTGGGATAGATATTCCGGGTATATCGATCGGTTTTTACCCCCGGTTTCCCGAGAATCATCTGGTTATAACCTCCCAGGGAGATGACGAAGCGTCGACACGGAAAAATCTGGATCAGGCCGTCGCGCGGGCGACGGAATGGCTGAAGAAGTATGTATTCGGATACGATGATGCAACCTTGGAAGGGATTGTTGCAGCCCTTCTGACAGAAAAGGGATTGACCCTTTCCGTGGCTGAGTCATGTACGGGCGGTCTCATAACCGATCGTCTGACCAATGTGCCGGGGAGTTCTCTGTTCCTGGACCGGGGAGTTGTCACTTACAGCAATGTCTCCAAAATGGAATTGCTGGAAGTTCCTGCTGCGACGCTGGAACGGCACGGTGCGGTCAGTGAAGAAACGGCGGTTTTGATGGCCCGGGGTGTTCGGAAACTGGGAAAAACCCATGTCGGTCTTGCCACCACAGGTATCGCCGGACCGACAGGAGGATCTGAAGCAAAACCGGTCGGGACGGTTTTTATTGCCGTTGCCGGTGAAGAGGACAGTGTCTGCCGGAAGTTTCATTTCCGGTGGGAGCGGAGGAGAATCAAGGAAATAACGTCACAATGGGCTCTTGAGATTCTCAGGAGATTTATCGTGGAGGGCCGAGCGAAATGACACGAGAAAAACCGAAGCGAGTATTTCTGGCAATAGATCTTCCCGGTGATGTAAAAGAACAGATCGTGGCAATTCAAAACAAACTCAAGTTTCTTTTGGAAGGAGTCCGATGGGTCAGGCCTGAAGGCATTCATCTGACGTTGAAGTTTTTCGGTGATATCCTCAGTGATGATATCGCTCAAATATCCGAGGTGATAGAGAATAAGACGAGAGATTCGGTCCCCATGACGTTCAATACCGACAAAATCGGGGCGTTTCCCAATCTAGAGAGGCGGCGAGTACTCTGGCTCGGAATGACGGGAGACACTCAGAAACTTCTGACACTGCAGCAGGCGATTGAAACGGGACTGGAACCCCATGGGTTCAAACGGGAGAAACGAAGATTCCGGCCGCATCTGACCCTTGGGAGAGCGAAGTCTTCGAGAGGGATGATCCTGGGGCTTTCCGAGGCGGTTACAACCGAAAACAATTATAATACGGGGGACTTCACGGCTCAGGGGCTCACCCTTTTTCAGAGTGAACTGAAACCGGGCGGTGCTGTCTATACCGAGCTTGCATATTTTCCGTTTGAGGGGTAGAAAAGTCGGGAGCGGTCAGCAGTCATCTGAAAAAGTGCTTTGGTATTCGTCTCATGCACTTTTTCGTTTTGCGATTGATGAAAGAATCGGTCAGGGACCGATGAACCGCAATCCGCAGAAAACGGCTCTACAGGGATAAAGTACCGGATGTAGGAGTGCCCAATGACAGAATCTCAAAAGGCCGTTGAAAAAGTTCTGACATGAGACTGTTCGTCTGAGTGAAAAATGCTGACAGCTGACAGCTGACGGCTATGAGCTGATAAAAATGGAGGAGGATCAACATGGCATCCCATATCGATAAGGAAAAGGCAGTTGAACTGGCGATAACGCAAATCGAGCGACAGTTCGGTAAAGGATCGATTATGAGGCTGGGAGGAGAGGAAGTTGTTCCGGATGTTCCGGTAATCCCGACAGGATCTCTCAGTCTTGATATTGCCCTCGGCGTGGGCGGGGTTCCCCGGGGACGGGTAATCGAAATATACGGTCCCGAATCGGGTGGTAAAACCACGCTGGCGCTTCACATTGTAGCGGAGGCACAGAAACGGAACGGCCTTGCCGCTTTCATTGATGCTGAACATGCACTCGATGTTCACTATGCCGGCAAGATAGGTGTCGATACGGATGCACTCCTCATATCTCAGCCCGATACGGGAGAACAGGCCCTTGAAATTGCCGAAGTCCTTGTCAGGAGCGGAGCACTGGACGTGCTCGTCATCGATTCCGTTGCCGCCCTCGTTCCCCGATCCGAACTTGAAGGGGATATGGGAGATGCCCAGATGGGACTCCAGGCGCGGCTCATGTCGCAGGCGCTGAGAAAGCTGACCGGGGCGATCAGCAAGTCACATACCACTGTTATTTTCATCAATCAGGTGCGAATGAAGATCGGGGTATTTTTCGGCAACCCCGAGACAACGACCGGTGGCAATGCCCTCAAATTTTATTCGTCCATGCGCTTGGACATAAGAAAGACCGGAACGATCAAGCACGGCCAGGATATCGTCGGCAACAGGACGAAAGTAAAGATCGTGAAGAACAAGGTGGCTCCTCCCTTCAGAGAAGCCGAATTCGACATCATCTTTGGAGAGGGTATTTCGAAAGTATTCGACATTATTGATCTCGCCGCCAATGCCGGGATTGTTGAAAAAAGCGGTGCATGGTACTCATACAAAGGAGATCGGCTGGGACAGGGAAGGGACAATACGAAGGCATCCCTGATGGAGAATCCCGACGTACTGAACCAGATAGAGAATGAAGTACGAGAAAAATTCAATCTGAAACGGGAGATTGTCAACGAGGAACCATAATGGGAGATGATAACCTGTATGAGAAGGCAATGCAAAAAGCCTTCCGTCTCCTGTCCGTGAGATCGAGAAGCTGCCATGAATTACGATCCA
>CAZCGI010000240.1:1596-3217 GCA_964498145.1 uncultured Syntrophaceae bacterium | reverse complement strand
CATCACCCGTGCCGACCTCACCATAAAGCGGCAACAAAAAACGGCTGCGTTTCGCTTCATGAACGTGCGGTATCGGCAGCATCTGTCTATCAAGCCGTCTCAACTCGCCGCTATCAGGTTACACCGCGATCCCCCATATGCACTGGTCGTACTGCATTGATTGGAATTCGGTCCGGTGGACGTCGTCGTCTTACAGGCACGTAACACCGATTCCTCCGGTCTCCCCCTTACCAGTAATATCAGTTTCGGTTTCATCCAGGCTTTGAGCTTCATTACCCCCACTCCTTTCATGTCGACCTTACTGTAAATGATTCACCACTGCGTGGCAAGTACTTTAAACGCTTCCCGTTAATCCGGTTGAAAATTCCCGGGGAAACCATGAGTCACGAATGTTCAGCAATTTCGAACGAATATGCGTGGCATGACAGAACCATGGTACCGGTTCGTCAAGCTTTCCCGTCTCGAGATATGCATGGGCGGGACACCACTGACAGAGATCAATGTACGGGCAGCGCCCACAGTTTTCTTGAAAAACCCGTTTCTCAGAAACCATCGATCGTACGCGAGGAACAAAATCCATCCAGGCTTCCCGTAACGTACCGGTTTTTAAATCGTAGACACAGTCCAGATGGCACAGTGCCGAACAGAGGCGGAAGGTTCCATCATAGGCTATATAAAAACTACTGACGCCGGCACTGCATCTAAATAAATACTTATTATCAATATCGGTTTTCCTCTCGTCGAGGAGGCTTTTACAGGTCTTTTTCAAGATTTGAAATCGATATTTATCCGATTGATCAATCACGCCCACATCTTCCGGTGTCATTCGCTGATACATGATCCGTTCATTCTTTTTCAGATTTCTGTCATATCGAAGATGCAAATAAGGATCGATACGGATGGGATCACAACTTCTGCTTTTGCAGAAATCTACGATTTTCGCAAGCTCACTCCGGTTTGATTTCAGTACCATTGTTTTCAGTCTCACCGGCACACCATTATCACGCAAGCGGTTGATGCCCTGAATGAATTCATTGTACGAACCGCGTCGCCTCGTTACAGATTCATAGGTTTTCTCTGCAGCTCCGTAGACCGATACCTCAAGATCCCGGGGAGGATATTTCTTGAACAAACTGATATGCTCATCCGTTATCAACGTTCCATTGGTAAAAACGGAAACGAGAAGTCCTTTTTTCTTGAGATACATATAAAGATCGAAAAAATCGTCGCGGAGCAGTGGTTCCCCTCCCGTAATAAGACACCACAGAGCTCCCATATCGACTGCGTCATCTGCAAGTTGCCGTATATCCTCAAATGATAATTCCTTTTCCCGCAACGATTCATCATTCTCCGGACAATTGATATAGCAGTGCCTGCAATTATTATTACACCTCGCTGTCACCTCTATTTCGAATGAAAGGGGAATGCGTTTATCACTCAGATTATTCCAGAGCCGGAAATCTTCAAGCGGAACTTTTTCAACACTCGAGTCTCTTGTCATTACCGCCACCGAATGAGAGGACGCACATTTCTCCACAACGGCATCAGGATATTTACGAGCACCCCCTGCCGTGAAAGAAAAGCTATAAGATGTTTTTCGACACCCAGGCCGCGCACTCGT
>CAZCGI010000240.1:0-1586 GCA_964498145.1 uncultured Syntrophaceae bacterium | reverse complement strand
CCGTTTCTCACAATGCCCGATACCCGTCCGAGAACGTGGTTTTTAGAAATAAGACCGTCGCAATGAAAAGCATTGTCACCTCTGACAATATATTGATCGCCCTGAAAAGCAACAATACGGTGTATTATCAGGTGGTCGGTTTCGGAATTCATGAAGGCGACAATATCTCCCGTTTTCAGCATCGCGCCGCTGCATGGTGACAGTGTCAGAATGTCTCCATCGTTAATAAACGGGGACATACTCGTTCCGGCGACAGATAATCGAACAGGAACACATTTATGATGAACTGCCGAGATGAGTTCTTGCAACGCCGGTCCGGAAAGCATCAATTCTTTTTTTGTTTCCACCATTACGACAGTCATGGT
Organism: uncultured Syntrophaceae bacterium; assembly: GCA_964498145.1. Taxonomy (GTDB): domain Bacteria; phylum Desulfobacterota; class Syntrophia; order Syntrophales; family UBA6807; genus DSDU01. Next base: position 1,221 of record CAZCGI010000240.1, on the reverse strand, counting down.
TATCCAACAGTTCTGATCATTTTCCGTCGCATAAGTTCACCAAGAAAGCCGGTCACATCTTTCTCGATTTCGCTTTTCGAAACATCAAATTCGCCGGTCAGCTCAGTGATCACGTCCCCCACAGTCTTCACGCCATCCAGTTTGTCCCATATTGCCCTGCCCGTTTCATTAAGGCTGAACAGGTCATCCTCCATATCACCGATACCGGATACAAGCGGAACAATAATAAGTTCTCCCTCGATTTCCCGCACCACCACATCATCCGACGGTTCATAAATCAAGGTCAACAGTACATCATTACTCACAGGTTTTCCTCCTCACTAAACCAATCCTTCATGTGCCGAAAGAAACTTTTGAACCCGCTCTCTATAATCGAGTACCTCCCAGGCGTTCTCGTCATCGCCGATTAGTCCGAGATACCGGGCCTGCGCATGGGTTACACGACAGTAATATTCCACCGGTGTATCCAGCGTTCCATGCTCCATCCATGAACGTGCCGGACACTGTTCACAAAGATTTTTCAAAAAGCAGCGGCTGCATCGTTTTCGATAGTCTTGCCTAACCGACCGTTTCTGCCGAAGTACCGGGAAAAATGTTGTCAGCGCCTCTTTGAGAGATCCTCGTTTCAGATCATATACCGTATCGGGGTGTCGCAGCAGCATACACGGCTGAAACAAGCCATATGCATCGACACACCCTGAATTCATCCCGGCATCACAGGTAAAAAGTTTATCACTGACCGTCAGGGCCTGGAGCGTCAGAAGATTTCTTACCGATAAAACATATTCATCATGACGTCTCGAAATAATGTTCACAACATCTTCCGGCGTGCATCTAAGCCTGCAAATCATTCCGTTTTTTTCTTCCGAATCTCTTCGACCGCGAAGATTCAGAAACAGGAACAGCTGCGGTTGTTCGTCCGTGCCGTCAGTCATGCCGCTTTCCAATTTGAATTTATCAAATCCCTCTGCTGTCGGCGGAACGATCACTCGTTTCATCACGAAGGGAATATTTCGTTCACGAAGCAGCTCCATCCCGCGTTGCACATCAAGGAGCGATCCGGAAGCTCGTGTAACACCTTCATAGTGCTGCCTACTCATGCCATACATGGAAATTTCTATCTTTTCAAGCGGAGGAATTCGGGCAAACAGGTCGGCGAGTTCTTCTGTTATCAACGTGGCGTTGGTGAATATGCCCACCCGCAGTCCAAGCCTTCGTCCG
>CAZCGI010000239.1:0-3279 GCA_964498145.1 uncultured Syntrophaceae bacterium | reverse complement strand
ATCCCGCAACACTTGCATCAAAACGAGAGCATTGAAGGAGTTTGTTTAAACCGTCAACGCTTTTTGAAAGTTCACTGAATACGTTGGGGTCACTCAATTGAAAGACACACATGAGGATGGTGTGGGGCTTGTTGTCGTATTGGTTGAGATTTTTGTCTGCCCGGCAGGAAATTTCTATCGCTTTATTACCAAACCCCCAGGTTATTGCAGGATCGGCCGGATCGGTCTTTTTACCGGTGGCACATGAACATACGAAAGACAATGACAGTAGCACGAGTAAGATAAAAAGAGCCGTCGTTTTTCGTCTTCCCACAGATACCCCCTTAGAGATTCAATCACTACGATCCTGCGCCTACACAATCGCGGCATTATCACCTCTATACCAAACAGGTGTCAAGAAAAATCTCGATTTGAATTAAAGACTTTGATAACGTTCACGAATGGGAATAGCCTCTCTAACGGGTCTTTTTCAGAGGTGTTCAGAGGAGGCAGTAGTGAACAGACAAGCGTACGATATTTTCGGATTGGGGCAGTGTTCACTTGATTACATCGGAACGATATCCGACTTTCCCCATGCCGATGAAAAGTGCGAATTTTCCGATATGAAAATTCAGGGAGGAGGACCTGTGGCAACCGCCCTTGTCGCCCTTTCACGGTGGGGTCTGTCCTGCTCTTTCTGTGGTGTCGTTGGTGACGATCCCTTCGGCGACGCGATAAGGACTTCTCTCATTCAGGAAAAGATCCATACGGAAGGCATGCTTATCAGAAAGGGCTTCGAATCCCAGTTTGCCTTTATTGCATGCGAACCCGGCCGGGGCCGACGAACGATTTTCTGGCGGAGGCCTACCGGTGCCCCTCCGCATCCTGGCGAAATCGATTATAACGCCATCAAACAGTCGAAGGTGCTCCACACCGACGGCCTGTTCATGGACGCAGCCCTCCAAGCTTGCAGGTACGCAAGAGAAAACGGTATCCCCGTTGTTGTCGATGCAGGAACACTCCGTGAGGGAATGCTCGATCTCGCTCGTTTAAGTGACTACTTTATATCATCGGAAACGTTCGCCATCGCCCTCGTGGGCAAAGACGATCCCGTCCAGGCATGTGAGCGGATTTCACAACTCGGTCCCTGTGTCGTTGGTGTCACCCTGGGATCACGAGGATACGTTGCCGCTTACAACGGCACGGTAATCAAGAAGCAGGCATATCCAGTTGATGCCATCGATACGACCGGGTGCGGCGATGTTTTCCATGCGGGATTTATTTACGGCCTGATCCGGCAGTGGGACATGGAAAAATGTTTCGATTGTGCCGCCTGGTCGGCTGCTCAGGTCAGCCTCCGGATCGGCGGGAGGGAGGGCATCCCCACACTCTCGGAAATGCACCGGCAGGACTATTGATTTTTCCGAAACCAATCGAAATCGGACAACAAGAATGATTCGGATTCATGCTATATCCCCAATTTGCTTTGTGAAAACGGGGGAAATATGAAACATAAATCCAACATGTCGGTGCACATAGATTTTTTTATGAAATTATTAATATTCCGGTTGTAAATTTCATCATAATGGACGTAGGATTACGAATACACCCTCGGGAACAAAACGGAAACCTCGTTGGGAAGAAGAGTGAAAGACAACAACAACTTCGAGCTATATTTACAAAAACAGTATTTTGGGGAGATGTCGTCATCAGTCTAGAGAAAAAATGCCGTGCATGATGTCATACGGAACGATTGAAATACATATAACAAGAAAGTTGCTTTTTCAGTTTTAATATCGGGCTGTTAGCCATTGACCATATCCCTTTGGCATTGGCGTCTTTGCCGCATGAGAGAGTATCAATGAGCGGAAAGAAAACACACAACGATCACCCCTTCGAAGGTGATGCAAGGATGTCCCGTGAGGAATACGATCTCCTCATTACAGGGGGCACCATATTCGATGGTTCGGGTAATCCCGGCGCGGCAGGTGATGTTGCAATAAAGCAAGACATGATTGTGAAAATCGAGAAAAAGATCGATAAAAGCAAAGCTCGCAAGGTAATCGACGCCTCCGGCTGTGCCGTAACACCTGGTTTTATTGACCCTCACAGCCATACCGATTTCGAACTCCTGGTCAATCCGAAGGCGGAGAGTAAAATCAGGCAGGGAATTACCACGGAAATCGGCGGGAATTGTGGTTTTTCCCTATTTCCACCGTCTATCGTAAACCAGCATTACTTGCAAAAGAAATACGATATTGCCCTGGACTGGACCGACGTAACGGGATTCTTCGATATCCTGGCTCGTCGGGGTATCGCGCTCAACAACGGATCGCTCATCGGCCACAGCGACCTCAGGGTCACCGTCATGGGTGCTGCCGACCGGCCGCCGACATCTCAGGAGTTGGACCGGATGAAGGTACTTCTTGAAGAAAATCTAGAGGCCGGCGTCTTCGGTCTTTCCAGCGGGCTCATTTATACACCGGGATGCTACGCCCACATGAACGAGTTGATTGAACTGTGCCGAATCGTCGCCATCCATAACGGTGTCTACTCAACACACATGCGTGACGAAGGAGATAATCTCATTGAGGCAGTTGAGGAAGCCATTATGATTGCAAAAGAATCGAAGGTGAGCCTGCAGATCTCTCACCTCAAGATGGCATACCCGAGAAACTGGCCGAAGGTTCATGCGGTTCTTTCGAGGATTTCGGAAGTTGAAAAGGAAAATGTAAAGATACTGGCAGATCGCTACCCCTACGTCGCGACCTCTACCCTTCTCAGTGTATTCATTCCTCCGTGGGTCAAGCAGGGAACCACTGAAGAATATATCGGACGATTGAAAGATCCGTCACTTCGCCGAGAGCTTGATGATTATATACGTAAGCAGGAAGAAAAGATCGGTTCCTGGGATAATATCCGCATATCATCCGTTCTGACGGACAACAACAAGCGATTTATCGGTAAGAGTATACTGCAGATTGCCCGGGAGTTACGGAAGGAGCCGGGAGACGTTCTCCTTAACCTGCTTATCGAAGAAGAAGATCAGGTTGAAATGATAAACTTTTCATTGAATGAAGATAACTTCCGACAAATCATACTCCATCCCCTGGTCGTTATCGGATCTGACGGCTGGGCACTCTCTCCTTATGGAAAACTTGCAGAGGGAAAGCCACATCCTCGCTCATACGGAACCTTGCCCCGAATGCTCGGACGCTATGTCAGGGAAGAAAAAATCATGACACTGGGCGAGGCCATTCAGAAAATGACATCAAAAACGGCAAATAAATTCGGTCTCAA
>CAZCGI010000238.1:0-3305 GCA_964498145.1 uncultured Syntrophaceae bacterium | reverse complement strand
TGGTTCCTCATAGCCCCTTGGAGACATTATGAGGCATGGGAAAATCCTTAATGGCGTTTCGTTCTTAGTATATTGATTTTACAGCACATCAAGGCATGATGGAAAAATGGTCGACGGCGTGGCAGATTAACAGAATGTTTGTTTCGGTGCTATCCGACAACTTCAGCAAGAAACATTTTACGGAATTAACCAAGTAACTGACTGAAAGTAATGATTTATTTTATCCTTATCCCTTACAAACACGGGCAAACCGCTTATTTCAAAGACTCGCCGTTACGTTTGCGGTCTCGTAACTCAGCACGCTTCCCCTTATTCCAGCTCGATATCTTTGAAAAATATCCCGTAATTTTGGATACCCCTTCCACCTCATCGGAATGACAGAACGGGCAGTGATCAAAGAGCCCCCGTGCCGTTTGCTTACAGCTCATACATGTCGTAAAATCGGGAGAGAATGTCAACCGCCGATTGGTTGTGTCTTTAAAGACCTGTTTGACGAACCGTGCAAGTGACTCTTTCGGCGGATGGGCCTCACCAAGCCATATATGTGTGACCGCACCACCGTCAATAAGGGGATGGAATGTCCCTTCATGAGCCACCTTGTCAAAGGGATCTGTCGATGATGATACATCAAGGAGTGTAGAATTTGTATAGTACACTTGCCCTTCCGAAATATCACCCCTCACAAAGTGACCGGCCCGCGGAGAGAAATGTTTCAGATCCAGCCGGGCAAAACGATATGCCGTACTCTCAGCGGGAGACTGTACCAGAATGAATTTCATTCCCCGTCGTGATGATAATTCATCCCCTGTTTCCCTCATGTGCCGGATGATGCGAAGTCCAAAATCCCGGGCATCCGCTGATTCGTGAAGATGAGCACCAGTGTGAATTTTTACGAGTTCATTCAGACCGACCATGCCGATGAGATACGATGTACGGTTCATTCTGAGATAAGACGTTCCGTCATAGTCCATCGTCAGGAGGGAAAGAGGACCTTCATCACCGTATGACAAAAGCCGTTCGATAAAGCATCGTTTCTGCTCATGGGCCTGTGCAGCCAGTTCCATGATTTCGGTTATCAGTGAAAACAGGGACGCTTCGTCTCCATGGGCTTTGTATCCCAGCCGTGGAAGGTTGATCGTAACACTCTGAATCGCCGCATACCTCATTTTCCACGGTGTCCGGGCATAATCGACCGCCTCGGCATCCGACTCGAAATTCAGGCAGCCGCATTCCGATATGCTGACCACGGGTCCTCGATCAAAGACAAAATAGGTATTTCCCTTATCTCTCGCAACATCACAAATTTGAAGGAGAAATTCTCCATGTCCCAATGTCTGAAAGACAAATGGTTTACCTGTCGAATCACCTTCCTTAAACACATTGAAAACAGCCCGTACGAATCGCTGCGCATCGCGCAGGTACTCGCCGTATTTTTTCCCGGTATAGTTTCCCCCTGGACCGATGGCGGGAACATCTTCAAAATGTTTCGGCACTTCCCAGTAAAAGTTCATGTCGGTATAAATGGTTTGCCCACCCCTGGCCACGGCCTGCTGAGCAAATTCATAGATCAGCATCTGGGCACACTGGGTGATTTCACTGTCACTCATGCCTTCACAGTAAGGGGCAAAGAAGAGGTTGACGGCATCCCAAACGATTGCTCCTGAAAAATTCCCTTGAAGCGCGGCGGCAAACCTTACCATATGAGCTATCAATGTTTCAGCGTGTCGCGCCGGAGCGGCAGAGGTCAGGGAATTGGGCAACCTCAATCCAAACTTCTTAATATATTCCAGCGTCTGACATGAACAATAGGGACGGTCGATATATCCCAGATCATGAAGATGAAGATCACCCACCATATGGGCGTACCCAACCTCCTGAGAGAAGACATTGAGAATCGCATATTCCTTTTTTATCCCCTCAGCAAGGGTCAGATTCGTCCCTTCCGGACTGTGGGGAACGTGGGCGTTTTCCTTATTATGATATATCAGCAACTGTCCCACATCATAGAGGGGAAAACCGAGACGGGCGTGCATCTTCGTGGCCGTTTCAAGTCCCCGTTCGATCAGTTTTGCATTGACCAGCTCTCTGATGAGCGGTGCCGTCAGCAAACTGATCCCCGATGCAACGATTTGTTTTTCCACCTCTTCGCTGATTTCGCGAGCCGTTTCAATATCTACGTTTGTCTCGAGGACCAGGGCATCGACTATTTTTCGCCGGTCCCAACTGACAATGTCTTGCCGTGATGTCCTTACAAACAGAGCAATATCCGTCGTTTCAGTAGTTGTCACCATGCTCGTCTCCACAAAATATTTGATTATCCTGCAACCGTCTGTCTCCGTTCCGCATTCGATATGTCGTTCCGGCGGCGTATCTCTGGACTTTTAACCATTGAAATCAGAGGAGACGGGCGCCTCCCGATGGCTGAACACCGTGTCTTATCACACATTCGTTGTTACTGCATCTTCCAATGAGCCCAGCACCTTTTCCGACGCACGGGCCAGTTCCTTATCATGATTATGGCTTAAAGAAAACACCCTGAAATGAACGACCCGGGCAGGGATAAAACGATACAGGTCCCGTAACGGTTCCCATGATGTGGATCCCGTTGACGGATTGAACACGGTTATTTTCTTATTCCCTTCTACCATGGGATTGATCGGCCGTGGATCCTGCGTTGCAAGATCGACTTTAAATTGTATGTTTCGAAGTGTCCGGGGCAGATATTTTCGTATCTGCCGTTCGTAATCACGGGCATCTGAAAAGCTAACTCCCCGCTGAATCTGATCGATCGAAAGTTCCGTCGTGTAGGACATTTTCCATTTGACCCGCCGCAAATATATTTTTTCCCATTCTCTGGCAAGGTTCTTTTTCCGCTCATCGTTTCCCCCGAGCCAGGTTTCGATCTTACTATAGAGGCTCCACTCATCCACATGGAGATACTTTTCGAGATTCTCGACAGGATCGGCTGGCATGATGAGATTCATCGTATCCCTGAAGATCTCCTGAAGGTGAAGGTCAAGTGCCCGTGTCGTCCGATGATAGTAAACATTTGTATAGAGATTCAGTCGGGCATTTAAAAACCGGCTCAGAGCGGATGTGCCGGCCTGATGAAGAGTAAGGCCGTCCCGGGTGAAAAACGTATAAAAACACAGCCGTTTTATATCGACAAGATCGATGGAAAACCCCGTCATGTAGGCATCACGCTGAACATAATCGAGGTTGTCAACAGTATATATACCGGAAAACAGTTGCTGAAGAGAGCGAAGCCATCCGGGCTGTTTACTGTCACCCCGTTCACCGGGTTT
>CAZCGI010000237.1:0-3333 GCA_964498145.1 uncultured Syntrophaceae bacterium | reverse complement strand
CGGCAGCGTATCCTTTTTCCGGTATACCAAGGCCTGGCAGGTGGCAATGAGACTGTCATTGCTGTCCTTGACTGTAATGGAGTATTGTGCAGTTCGCGCTGTCCTGCTTATTTCGGATGCTTCTGCTCTCAGGCATGCACCGATGACGGGAGGTGCCACGTAGGTGACGTTCATATTCAGGGCCACAGCTGTCGTGCCGTGGGAGTTTGATGCAACTTCGAATGCTTCATCAATGAGTGAAAAGATGGCCCCTCCGTGTGCTGTTCCATGTATGTTTGCCATCTCGGGGGTGACATTCATTTCCACGAGAGCATAACCCGCATCAATCGCGATCAGCTTCAGACCCATCCTGCGGGCGAACGGTTCATCAGTGACCTGTCCTGCAATTGCTTCATAGACACCCTGCTTCATAAATAATAGTGCCTCTTTTCATCGAATGCCGACTTATAAGATACAAAAATTAACAATTATCTATCGACCGGTCCATCTCAGCCACAGCGCCGCAATGATTCCCCAGACTATATTGAATATGACGACAAACAGCGGCGTCCACAGCCCCAGCTCAATTCCCATGAGACCGTGGTGTGTCTTATAAGGGAAAATTATGAAAAGCTGTGTCACCGTTGGCCCGAGACTGAAGAGAAGCCCTCTCGTAAACCACCGGCTTTTCAGTAGGGGAAGTAGAAAGAGAAAGCCCCACAGGCCGCCCCACACAATGCGGGGATAAAGAAACGACGGCGTGAGGGCCGGGGCAATCTTGACACCCAGTGCCGCAGTGATTCCCGTGTGGCCCGCAAGCCAGACAACGAATCCGTTTGCCAAACCGCCGAGGGCTCCCGCCGCGAATACAAGTGAAATAGTTCTGAGGAACGGTCTCATCGTGATGCCTCTGCGCATTAAAGTGGTCCGATTGTAACGCATTCCTGATTGAAACGCAAAGGCTGAATGAGAGGAGTATCTCCCTTCGATCCTGACGTGCCGGATACTGCGACAAAATTTCCAGCACCAGTTTATATATCAGGTCTTGCTTTACGAACAGACCGATATCTTATGATGAAAGGAGTTGGTTTACCTGAATCGAGGTACTGTGCATTATGTTGGGAATCTTCTTGTGAACATTCAAGTAAGAATATTCTTTGGATGTCCCCGTCTCTATGATGTGCATTAGTGGTATTGCTTTACGGAGAAAGGGCACATTGATCATCTACATCCTTTACAAATGCGATAAATTGAGCTTGACCGGGATAATCGATTATGCCAGAACGATGTGCACATGACACCGAAAAAATGTCCTGAAAATATGGGTGACTAAATGTCAGAGAAAGCGGATTATAAAGATCTCGAAAGGAAAATAGCGGAACTCGAGCAAGAACTTGCTCAACGCAAGAAGACTGAAGCGGAACTCAGGATTTCTGCCGATAAATACAAACACATATTTGACCATTCGCCTGCAGCTGTTTATCTGTCTGATCGTGAGGGGAAGATATTAGGCGTCAATAAGGGATGGGAACGACTTTTCGGCTTTTCATCCTGCGAGAGTGTTATCGGTTTGAACTCGTCAGATGTGCTGTTTGCCGAGCGCGGTGAAAGAGAACGGTACCGTGAAATCATTGAGGAGCAAGGGTTCGTTGAGGGCTTTGAAACACGGATGCGCCGACATTACGGTTCCGTTATCGATGTTGAAATCACGGGATCAGTTAAGCGGGATTGTGAAGGCGAGATAGAATGCTTTGAGGGCTTCATTACGGATATCAGTTCCAGAAAGAAAGCTGAAAAAGAACTGAGAATATCGGAAGAAAAGTATCGCACCGTGACGGAAAGTTCTCTCGCTGCAATATATATGTTTCAGGAAGGAGGAATATTTTCGTACGTCAATCAGCGTTGTGCCGAGATGCTCGGTTATGATAATCCTGAAGATATCATCGGACATTATTTCTGGGAGTTTGTCCATCCCGATGACAGAGAAATGGTTAAAGAAAGGGGACTGAGACGGGAAAAATCGAACATCGAACCGACGCACTATTCATTCAGATGTGTACAAAAAGACGGAAAGACGATCTGGGTTTCAATGCGGGCCGTTCATACACGGTACCGGGGGCAACCGGCGGCTACTGGAAATATGGTTGATATCACCGAAAGAAAACTGGCTGAAAAAAAGTTAGTGGATTCGGAAGAAAAATATCGCACGGTCGTGGAGAATTCCCTCGCTGGGATTTTTATTCACCAGGAAGGCAAATATAAATTTGTCAACAGACGTTTTGTGGAAATGCTGGGATATGACAGGCCGGAGGATTTCCTTGATTGCTCATTTTGGGAATTTGTTCACCCTGAGGACCAGGAACTGGTGCGGAGGCGGGGGGTAAAAAGGCAGGAAGGCGATTTCTACCCGAATCAGTATATCTTTCGCGCTTTAAGGAAGGATGGATCCGTCATCTGGATTGAACTGCGAGTCGCTAATTCGATATACAAAGGTAATCCGGCCGTTATCGGTAATTTTATCGACATAACAGAAAGAAAACGGGCTGAAGAAGAAATCAGATACTTATCGAGACGATTGATCGACGCCATTGAAGAAGAGAAAAGGAGAATTGCCGCTGATCTTCATGATGAATTTGGGCAGGGACTGACAGCCCTCCACATGGATATCGAAGCACTCAGTACATCACTTCCGGCGAATTTTTCGGTACAACGGGACAGATGCCGGCTGTTTCTTACTCGTGTCGAGAAAATGGCGGACTGCATCAGGGATACGATTTCGAATCTTCGGCCAAGTCTCCTCGATCATCTGGGACTTGTCCCGACGATGGAGTCGACAATCAATGAATTTTCTCAACGAAGGCAAGACATCTTGGTTAGCTTCCAATCGGTGGGGCTCAAAAAAAGGCTGGCCTCGCAGACGGAAATGGTTTTGTACAGGATTCTTCAAGAGTGTCTGACTAATATTTCGAAACATTCGGGAGCTCGGCATGTTGATATCATGCTCACCGCCAGTCATCCATGGGTCATTCTTACAATCAAAGACGACGGTAAAGGCTTCAGACAGGGTGATAGCGGCCTGCCGATAGCGGGATCGAAAAACGGGATCGGGTTTCTGAGTATGAGAGAGCGGGTGGCTTCCCTGGGGGGGCGTGTCGACATTACCTCAAGCCTCGGAAGGGGGACAGCCATTCGCATTAAACTGCCGGCTGCTGATGGGGGAGAAAATGAAGGACAAAATTCAAGTATTATTAGCGGATGATCATGCAATTGTGCGTGACGGGGTTCGTCAGCTTCTCGCTGCTCGGAATGACATGGAAATTGTGGGTGAGGCTGTGGACGGGTGCGAAGTCATGG
>CAZCGI010000236.1:1475-3377 GCA_964498145.1 uncultured Syntrophaceae bacterium | reverse complement strand
ACCCTTCCTTTGACAGGAGACAGGCGATCAATCCTTCTCTTCAAAAAACATCCTTCCTAGGCAAATACATTTTAACGCTTCTCAATCGAACATTTTTGTGTTAGTGTTTCGCAGATTATTTTGCATGTAAAATACGGCGATCAAAAACAGAAAAAATGAGAAAAATCATATGTATAGCTAATCAAAAAGGGGGGGTTGGCAAGACCACAACGGCAATTAATTTGTCAGCATCATTGGCCACCGCAGAAAAGAGAACACTATTGATTGATTGCGATCCCCAGGGAAACGCAACAAGCGGTATCGGTATAGACAAAAACACCATCCAGGAAAACAATCTGTACCATGTTCTCATTGGCAGGATCCCTCTTTCCGACGCTATTTTTCCAACACAGATACCAACGCTTGATATCGTTCCTTCAAATCAGGATCTCATCGGCGTCGAGGTTGAGTTTGTTTCGCTGGAAAACCGGGAACATCAGCTCAAAAAGGTTCTGGAAGGTGTCAACTCATCGTACGAGTATCTTATTATTGACTGTCCCCCATCCTTGGGTTTTTTGACGATCAATTCTCTCGTGGCCGCTGATTATTTAATTATTCCTCTCCAGTGTGAGTACTTCGCCATGGAAGGACTGGGACAATTATTGAATACACTCAAACTGACCAAAATCAACTTCAATCCCTCAATTACTTTAGGCGGTGTTTTACTGACCATGTTCGACACAAGAAATCGCCTCTCACATCGTGTTGCTGAAGAGGTAAGAAAATACTTCGGTTCGCGAGTGTATAAAACAGTAATACCACGGAATGTCAGACTTTCAGAGTGTCCGAGCCACGGAGTACCAATCATACTGTATGATATTAATTGTCGCGGTGCCTTATCCTACATCGAACTTGCCAACGAAATCTTATCCGACCGGAGGAACTAGATGACCAAGAAAGATACTCTCGGAAAGGGCCTCGGTGCAATCTTTTCCGACCTTATTGATAGTAGCGACGAAAAAACGCAGTTTACCATGTGTGGCATCGAAGAGCTGAAACCGAATAAATTTCAGCCGAGAAAATTCTTCGACGGAGACGAGCAGAAAAATCTCATTGAATCAATAAAGAAAAGTGGCATCATACAGCCGATTGTCGTACGTAAGGTTGACGGGGGATATGAAATCATTGCAGGAGAACGACGATGGCGAGCGGCGCAGGCGGCCCGGCTCAAGGACGTTCCTATTATTATAAAAGAAGCCGACGATATGGAAGTGGCTGAACTCTCGCTTATTGAAAACATTCAGCGAGAGGACTTGAATCCAATTGAAGAAGCTCAAGCATATCAAAATCTTATAATAAAATTCAACCTTTCACAGGAACAAATATCGGAACGAACGGGAAAAGACCGTTCAACTGTGGCAAACTCAGTAAGGCTGCTGAAATTACCGCCATCTGTTCAGAATGAACTTATCGGAAAAACCATTTCCGCGGGGCATGCCCGGGCTATCCTTTCACTTGATTTACAGGAACAGCAGGAAGCGGCACTCAAAGAAATATTAAGAAAAGGACTCTCCGTAAGAGAAACGGAATCCCTCACAAAAAAACTTAAACAAACCGTTGTCAAAAAAGATGATCCCCAGAAAAGCAACGAGATCATAGCCCTGGAAAATGACCTGTCTCACAAACTCATGACCAAGGTACAGATAAACCAATCGAAAAAAGGAGGGGCAATACAGATTCGGTTTCGCAGCGTCGATGAACTGAACCGACTTATCGATATAATAATGGAAGTTGCCTCTGAAACTATTTAAAATTTTATCGATATTACTATCACTTTAGTGACAATAAGAACAAAAAGTATTATACTTATCCACAGCTGTTGATAACATTGTTTATAAGGTAGATACATTGGAAGAAGTCTGG
>CAZCGI010000236.1:0-1346 GCA_964498145.1 uncultured Syntrophaceae bacterium | reverse complement strand
ATTAGTCCTCAGAATTTCGATACATGGATCAATCCCATCAAGATAGTATCAGCCGATGGGAATGTTATTTCACTATCCGTTCCAAATAAATTTTTTCGGGACTGGGTAACGGAAAACTACCTCGATTCTATTCATGAATCATTATCGAAGGTTATGGGTGTTGAGGTCCGCGTCAATATTGTTGTAAATAAATCAGATATTGTCCAAACCGTAACTGATCAGCAAAGTGAACGAAATCGTAAAATTCACCCTCCTCAACCGACGAAGCGGCATAAAATTCACCCGTCTCTCAATCCCAACTATAGTTTCGACAGATTTGTCGTCGGAACATCGAATCAATTCGCCCACGCGGCGTCGGTTGCCGTTGCAAAGCAGCCTGCACGGGCATACAACCCTTTATTCATATATGGCGGTGTCGGGCTGGGAAAGACCCATTTGTTGAATGCAATCGGTGTTTTAACGGTAAATATGTATCCGACCTTAAATGTCCTCTACGTCTCGGCAGAAGAATTTATGAACGAACTAATAAACTCTATCAGATACGATCGGATGTCGAAATTCAGAGAGAAGTACAGGAAAATAGATTCTTTATTAATAGATGATATTCAGTTTATTGCAGGAAAAGAGAGAACACAAGAAGAGTTTTTTCACACATTCAATACACTACACGACTCAGGGAAACAAATCGTTGTCACCAGTGACAAATTTCCAAAAGATATTCCAAATCTTGAGGAACGTTTGCGATCACGATTTGAATGGGGTCTGATCGCAGACATCCAGCCGCCGGAAATTGAAACTCGTGTTGCAATCATCGAAAAGAAAGCTCAGGAAAATTCAATTGCACTGCCCAGCAGTGTTGCATATTATATTGCATCTAACGCACCAAATGCCAATATACGGGAATTAGAAGGGTTTTTAACACGAATCGCTGCCTTCTCGTCTTTAACTGTACGCGAAATTGATATGGACCTTGTCAGGGAAGTACTCAAAAAAGTCCTCAGACAAGGTGAAAAGAAATCTGTTACTGTCGACGAAGTTATTAAAACGGTTACCGACAAATTCAATATCAAAATAGCCGATATAAAATCCCAGAAAAAAAGCAAGAATCTCGTCCTTCCCCGGCAGATAGCCATGTATCTGTCCCGTAAATTGACCAATGCATCGTTTCCGGACATCGGAGCTAAAATCGGGGGACGAGACCACTCGACAGTCATTTATGCATACAATAAAATAACAAAACTGCTAGATCATGATGACAAAACCAAAAAGATCGTGCAGGAACTGGAACGTCTATTACTCAACCATGCCTAACAATAACATCGATACGAAATAAACAGACATGGTCA
>CAZCGI010000235.1:0-3392 GCA_964498145.1 uncultured Syntrophaceae bacterium | reverse complement strand
CGACCGATAATGATTACCCGCAATGATTATTCCCTCCGCCTCTTTAATGGAGATGTGGGGCTCGTGCTTCCCGATCCCGAGTCGGGAGGTGATACCATGGTCTTTTTCTCAGAGGCAGACGGCATCATTCGAAAACTCCACCCCTTGAGACTTCCCGAACATGAAACGGTCTATGCCATGACGGTTCACAAAAGCCAGGGGTCGGAATTCAATACTGTGCTCATGGTTCTGCCCGACAGATTGTCTCCGGTGCTTACACGGGAACTGATCTATACCGGAATCACCCGGGCGAGGGAAGCGGTTACCGTCTGGGGCATGGGAAACGTGTTCCGCGCTGCTGTGGAACGACGGATCGAGAGAACGTCGGGACTTAGAGATGCGCTATGGGTTTAAGGCTTAGGGCCAAGGGCTAAGGGCTAAGGGCGAAAGGCTTTCAAGAATAGGTGAAGACATAGGTAACACTCTCATCACCTGAGATGATACTTCATGCATGTTGATCGGTATATATTGAAGATCATTCTAGTATTTTCCATTGACTATATATCGGTTAAATCATGCACGTGGATGTATTAAATTTGTCCTCTCCATTCATCTGTCCCGATAAGATATCAAAATGACATAAATATTATATAACCATATGAATATATTGTATAAATGGACTGCTTAATGTTTGGGCAATGTGGTATAAATTTGAATGTATAGGTGACTTACGGGTGGTATTCACAGGGTTGTCCACATGTTCATCCACAAGGATGTGGATTTCCGGTTGGGAACGACGTAAGTTAATTCTTTTAGGCAGGAAGACGATACTGCACATAAATGCGAAGCTGCAACGCATTTCTGTGATGTCCACTGGATCGTGACGTGCCGAACCGTTATCTTCTGACTAACTAATACTCAGTTGTTATGATTGAACCGGTTTTATGTGCTCTCTTGCCCATTCAACAAGCTGATCGAAGGTGGTTCCTCTCGGGAAAAATTCGGCAACCCCCATTTTTTTGACGGCGGGTATATCTTCTTCTGCAAGAAATCCTCCCGCGGCGACCTGAATTTCCGATGCGTCAGACTGTTTAAGCAGGTCCATGACTTTTTTGAGGCCGGCGATGTCAGATCCAGGCAGCATGGTTATGCCGATGTGATCAACCGATTCCTGAAGTGCCGATGCGACGATGGAATCGGGGTCCTGCGTATTCGTATAGATAACTTCGAATCCCGCATCAAGAAGGGCTTTCCCCAATTGCAACTGTGCTTGATCGTAACCGTCACCGAGCTTTGCCAGTAAGATCCTGACCATTATATCTGTCATATGTTCCCCCCTTATATATATGCCCAAATATATATGCCCTAGTTTTATAGAAAAATATAGCGGAGTTTACAAGAGGAATGTGGAAAATAAATACTTTTTCTCGGCTTCAACAGGTCAATATAGTGTCAAGATGAAGTTCTTGCTCAATCACGGCCTTTGTGCTACTTTTCAAAAAGTTATCGTACAACTCAATAATATGGGCCGGTCTTTATATGTTTCCTGTCTGGAAGCATAACGTAAGAGAATCCTGACAGTACAAGTCGTTTCGAGTAGGAAGAAAGGTTGCCATGATCGTTATCTGTCGTAACTGTGGTGCCGTAAATAATATAAGGCAAGATAAAAAAATGCCTTCCGTTGTTGATATCAAGTGCCGTCAATGCGGAACGCGGACGTCTCTTGAATTGGGTGTAACATCTCGATCCGCCGATACGGTGAAATGTCCTGCCTGCGGTTATAAACAGCCAAAAACAGATAGGTGTACCAAATGTGGAACCGATATAATCGTCAGACCGCCTGATATTGCCGATATTACCGTCTTCGAGGAACTTGGTGAAAAGAAACCAAAGGTTCTGCCACAGCGATATAAAGTTCTCATGGTTACGGCTGTTCTGCTTATTATAACCGTATTTTTGGGTATTTTGACGGCTGTCTTTTTCATGATGAAAAGTTCGGATTCCTACCAGGTGGCAGAAGCATTTATCAGAAGCAATAAGGATATCAGGGAAACAGTCGGTGACGATATGAAGTTTGGATTTCTTCCCCTCGGATCAGTAAAGGTTTCGGGACAGGTCGGAGCGGCTACCTTTAAGATACACGTAAAAGGATCCAAAGGATCGACTGAGGTGGAAATATTTTTGAGAAAACAGAGAGGTCCCTGGCGAGTTGTTGCTGCAACGTATACGGATCGCTACGGTTCAAAACAGCGAATAATACCATCTGTAAATGGGAAAGAATGATCCGGCCCACACGTTGACGTCAGCTACGAAACCCAATCCAAGAAAATGAAAGGATATCACATGAAGATTCGCTCTATGTCGGTCAGTATCTTCGTCGTTCTTTTTATAGCATTAACAGTGACTGCAGCCTTTTCACAACAGTATTCTTATGGACGTCTCCGTGCGTTGAAGGAGCGGGCAATAACTGTTACGCAGCAAAAAAACCGATTTGTGACAAGAGTCCTCGACTCGTACAATATTTCTTACCGGTGCAATGAAGAGGGTGTAGTGGTTCAGATTAAGGTGGATGATACGTGGAACGATGTGTCCCGTATTGATATTATCCCGTTAGTGAGTGACGACAATACAGGATTCCAGGTAATGGCCCACAATATATACTTCGATACATCCGGTGGGATGTTTCACCTGGTTTCACAGCTTGTTATCCGGTGATCTGGTATCGGGGATCGGTGTTTATTTCCTCCACCCGATCCACAAAACGATACCTTAGGCTCAAATTCCCTTCGCCTCTAAATGTATGGAAAAACGTTCTGCATAACAAACCGGAAATTATCTTTTACGGTCTGGTTTCCTTCGACAACTCCCATGTGGCCGGGCAGCAGATGGTCGATATCCAGTTTTGATAATTCCGTAATGCTCTTTTTCAGGAGCGACCCGCTTCCTCCCGGGAAATCAGTTCGTCCCACATTGCGATCGAATATGACGTCGCCGGCAAAAAGGGCTTTTTTAGAAGGCCAGTAGAGTGCGATCGATCCGGGAGAATGACCGGGTGACAAAATGACTTCAAAAGTTTCATCTCCAAGACTAATCGATCCTTCCTGGAGAGTCATGTCAATCGTTATATTTGGCAGATCGAGACCGAACCACCCGTACATCGTTTTTCCCGATTCTTCAAGAAATGTCATTTCAAGTTCATGCAGTGCTATTTTGACGGCGGAATTGTCATTGAATTCAATAGAGCCCTCATAGTGATCGGGGTGGGAATGGGTGTTTATGATGTACCTGATATCCTCTTGTTTGATACCATCCGTTTCCAAGCTTCTCATCAATTCAGGAACATATCGTGACAGTCCTGGATCGATCAACGCCTGGACACTGCCGCCGATATAGTAACTGTTGCAGTTATTATC
>CAZCGI010000234.1:0-3394 GCA_964498145.1 uncultured Syntrophaceae bacterium | reverse complement strand
GATGCCACTCAGAAGTATAATCAGCAGAATGACGTCGTCCACGAAATGCGCCAGTGATTGAAATCGGGAGGAATCGATTGAATAATCCGTAATCCGTGACATGGTGTCCGTATCAATTTCGTCTTCAAAAATAGCCGGAACGGTGTGGCCGTATTTTTTCAGGTGATTCATATTGATTCGAGTCAATAACCACCGGCAGGAAGAGCTGATAAGAAACAAAGCGAGGAATGTAATGAGAAGATAATTACTCTGAACCATGGAAATACCTCGTAATAGTCTTTTTTCACTCTATTAGAAGAACGTAACTGCCTCCAAGTTATTCACCAATCACGGATAGATGCTTGGCCTGTTTCATTATGATCAGAACAGATCATTGTAGAGTGCGGCAAAATTATCTTTTCCCGTGGCCAGCATAAGGGTAAGCGGCATAACTTTTTTCCCAAGCCGCACCATTCTTGCTGCCGTTTCGCGGATGTCCCACTGAGCGTGGATGTCTTCACGGAGACGTGAAATATGATAGAGTTCACGGGCATTAACTTTCATGGCTATCCGTTTTCTGTGTGCATTTGTCAGGATATAACCAGCCGCGAGCGGAGTTACCTCTTTAAATCGGGAGTAAGCATCTTCGGTCTGCCGCACCATATCGAGAAACTGACGATCCATACCGATTTCCCTGACGGCATGCGGTATGGTAACCCCCAGATCCGGATCATATTCCTGACAGCTCACGGTGGCCATCCGGTGTCTCTTCAGTTGGGCAAAACAGCTGGCACTGACAACAATGTCAAAATGGAGATCCACGGTTTCAAATTCCCTCAGGGGAGGATCGTATGACTGCATACGCCTGCAAGCCGTTTTAATGATGCCCTGTTTCTCTTCCGTCGATAATCTTTTTGCAAGTGAAATGCAATCGGTCATAGAAAGCGGAGATGATGAATGAATAAGGGAAGCAACAATCCTGTCGTCTGCATCCGGTGTCGCCGATATCAACGTAACGTTATGATCCCTGAGATCAGCCGTATCGCCAACCGTCCCGTCATGTTTCTGTTTTCGCATTATCTCTGATGACATATCCCTGAGGTCGTTTCGTGTCAGGACGTCATAAGGAGTCGCATCGGTATAGCGGACGAGCGACGGCGCGATGTTTTTCGTAACATTATACAACCGACTGCCGTACTCCTTTACTTCTTTCAGGGGGTGCGCGGCACATCGCCTCAGCATCAACTCAAGGTTCCGTGTATTAACCGTCATGCCGAGCTGGGTTTCAGTGGCAAGGGAAATGATATACCGTGCATCTTCCTTTGCCCATCCTTCCAGGGTTGATCGGTTCGACGGAACCTCGGCCATCTCATGATATTTTTCAAAGACATAGGCCCGCAGATGGTTGTAGAGTTCCTCATAGAGACGATTCTGGCTATCGATGGTTTCGATGAAAAGCTGTTTCATGCCGGCAGCTTCGATTTCTTCCGGAATTACAAAATCGTCGTCAAGACGAATGTATCGCTGGGATTTTTCCGTATATGAACAGAGGCGGAATTTTTCAATTTCCTCGACAATAAAACGGGAGACACCGATAACATCTATGTTGAATACGGCATGCTCCGCCACCGAACTATGTCCCATGTCGAAAACAATGCTGCGATTCGATTTCCGTGCTTTTTCAACTTCTTTTCTGGCAATTTCTCTCAATTCACTGACGGGAAGGGGATTTCTGCTGATTCTGGCATATGCGGCGGATATGGTTTCCGGCGTAAGATTATCCACTTCAGGAAAGGCGCCCTGCATGGCCTTGATCGTTTCATAATCGAGATTATAACCCGCAAGTACGATTTCCACCGATGTTTCCCCCTGATAGGCTGGGCACAGTGATGATCCGATGCCCCAAAGATGAATAAAAAGACTGTGAAGTCGGAAATCTTATAGCAGGATTTATACACCTGGTCAAACGAGAATTCCTGCGAGAACGATGCGGAACTCCCTGTGCCGACTTTGCATATAATAAGTTACTATGACGTCCACACTTCATGAAAGCGGGTTTTTATACCGGCAGGGGCTTTACAGGCTGTCGCACAAATAAAATTTATTTGAGCAGGTCATCATGGAGCTTTTTGCGAATAAATCTCAGCGAAGCGAAAGACCAGCAATTCCAACTGTATGAACCCAAAGGGTGAGTTTTGGAATTGCCTGAAGCAAGCTGTAGATTTATCAAAAAGCGGAATGGACCCGGTGAAAATGAATTTGAGCAACGGCCTGTTTATCGTTGACACCCATCGTCTTATGCATTAATCAAGTAGATACAACAAAGCAGAAATTTGGAATCTGTACCAGAGGTTGCATGGATCAAACTTAAATCGAAAATTCTTTTCACGACCATGACCTGCAACCGCTCCTTCCGGAAAATCGCCATATGCAGAATACAGTCGGTGCGTTTCGAGACAAACGAAACGAATATTAAAGTATTTTCAACATCGTGCCGTTAGTAATGACAGATTGATAAGGAAATGGAATCAATGAACAATACAGATAATCCGGAAAATCGATCTTTCGATGAATTGACCGGCCTTCGTCAGAAGGTTGCCGAACTTGAGGCAATACTGGAAGAACGAAACAACACCGTCACAGAACTGCAAACAGACATCGAAAACCTGAAAAGCATTCTGAAGGAAATGATAATAAACCTTGCATCGACCGTCGATACAAAAGACCCGTATAAAGCGGATCATCAGCAACGGGTAGCGCGTCTCAGTTGCGCGATTGCCAAGAGAATGGGTTTTTCCGAGGAGCACGTCGATTTGATCGAATTTGCCGGCGTTGTCCATGATATTGGTAAAATCAGCGTACCTACACAACTTTTATCCAAGTCGAGCCGTCTCCTGAAAAGCGAGTACACCCTGGTAAAAAACCATCCGGTCATCGGGTGTGAGCTTTTGGGAAAAGCCGGTTACCCTGAGGCAATTACCGCTGTGGTTCTTCAGCATCATGAAAGGGCAAACGGGTCAGGATATCCTCAGGGACTTGCGGGGGATGATATACTCATGGAAGCGCGAATTCTGGCAGTAGCAGATGTGGTTGAGGCATTATCGTCACAAAGATCACACCGTCAGGCGCTCGGTCTTGAGATGGCACTGCGAGAAATCAAGAATTACAGTGGACGTCTGTATGATCCCGATGTAGTTGATGTCTGCGTGAGCGTTATAACCGAAGACGGATTCAATTGGGGCGACTGAAAGCTGATGAACCCTTAAGAGCTTAAACTTCTCTTTCCATCCTCATTTCTTTTATCCAGATACTGTCTTTTCCCGGGAACCTGAAACCTGGTACCTGAAACCTGTCTTTTCCCCTGCCCCGTGGAAATCAGCGAAGCTGACCCGCGAACGCGGGTTCCACCGGGGTG
>CAZCGI010000233.1:0-3403 GCA_964498145.1 uncultured Syntrophaceae bacterium | reverse complement strand
GCGTCGCATGTCGTGAACGCCTCGTCAAAGTCACGCCTGAGAAGTCCCCGCACCTTCGATGCCTTCTTATAGTAAGCATCGTAATATCCCGATGAGAGGGAATGTGTCCCGATCATGATTCTACGCTTGACTTCATCACCGAAGCCGGCAGAGCGGGACATTTTATACATTTCCATGAGATCTCTCCCCTCCCGGGATCTGAAGCCGTAGCGAACACCGTCATACCGTGCGAGATTTGAACTCGCCTCCGATGGGGCGATGACATAATAGACGGCAACGCAGAATTCGGAATGGGGAAGTGAAATTTCAACAGTTTTAGCCCCCGCACTTTCGACGACCTGTATTGCCTGCTTCACCGCATCAAGGACTTCAGGGTCAATCCCTTCGATAAAGTATTCCTTGGGAATACCCACCGTCCAGCCCTCAATCCCTTTTGACAGGAATTGAGTGTAGTCGGGAACCTCCGTGGGTACCGATGTTGAATCCTTGGGATCATACCCGGCAATGGCATTCATCATGATGGCACAGTCTTCAACATCCTTCGAGAAGGGACCGATCTGGTCCAGGGATGACGCAAAGGCAATCAGACCGTATCGGGAAACTCTTCCATAGGTTGGTTTCATGCCGACGACGCCGCAAAGAGCTGCTGGCTGACGTATCGATCCGCCCGTGTCCGACCCGATGGAAGCAATGCATTCATCTGCGGCAACCGCAGCTGCCGAACCACCGCTTGATCCTCCCGGAATTTTGCTCAGATCCCATGGATTTCTTGTTATTCCGAAATATGACGTCTCCGTGGAAGAACCCATGGCAAACTCATCCATGTTCGTCTTTCCCAGGAAAACGGCACCTGCTTCACGAAATTTCTTCACCACCGACGAGTCATACGGCGGAACGAAATTTTCGAGAATGCGGGATCCGCAGGTTGTCCGTGTATCCTCGGTACAAACAATGTCTTTCAGGGCGATGGGAATACCCGTCAGGGGGCCGCCGCGACCGCTTTGCATGTCCCGGTCGGCCTGTTCGGCTTGTCGAAAGGCAAGATCTTTCGTCAGAGTAATGTAACAATGAACCTTTTCTTCAACCGCTTCGATTCGTTTGTAAACCGATTCGGTAATTGCAACGGACGAGGTTTCACCCTCACGAAGCATTTTTTGTAACTCATGTATCGTTAATGTACTTAACTCCATAATTACCTCAATAGCAGCAGTCAGCCGATAACTTTCAGCGATCGGCATTCCATTTATTTAAGAACATTGATATGTCTTTGTGGGATTTAATTCGGATATCGGTCAATTTTCAAGGGACAATTCTTCTCCGGCACCGCCGCACGTTGGCAGTCGACGTCTATTCGATCACTTTTGGCACCCTGAAACACTCACCCATTCTGTCCGGTGCATTGGCCAGGGTTTTCTCAACGCCGACCGAATTCAACGCCTCATCATCCCTAAATGCGTTATTCAGTGTAATAGCATGGGTCATCGGCTCGACACCGGTGGTATCTACCTTATTCAATATATCCATGTAGACAAGAATATCATTCAACTGCAACGTAAACTTTTCTTTCTCTTCTTCTCTGAAGTTAAGCCGTGCCAAGTGTGCCACGTGCTCAACATCTTCTTTGCTTATTTTCAATTACTCCACCTCCTGTGACCAGCAATCAGCTTTCAGCGATCAGCATTCAGCCTGAGGCTTTTTCCGAACGTCGATAAGCTTGTAACCACCGGCGTTGTACATTATCAGAACACGCGCCAGATTGGTTCAATCTGTTTGATAACTGTTTGAATGATCTTATCAATTCCACTATCAGCCTGAGATTCCATGTCATTCAGACTCTCATCGGTCTGGTGCGATTCCCCCTTCATCTCAAGAAGCACCGCCTTAACGGAATCCCGTAAGCCTTGAATATCATATCCTCCCTCAAGCGTTACAACAAATCGCCCCTTCGAACATGTATCGGCGATGTTTAACAATACTCTGACGAGGGTTCTGAAGCCGGCAGGCGTGACCCGCATTCCGCCCAGCGGATCATTATAATAAATGTCGAATCCTGCTGAAAGCATTACCAGATCGGGGTTATATTCGATCGCCACCGGTTCGAGAATCTTTCTGAATATCCTGAGATATTCAGCATCACCCGGCCCTCGTCTCAAGGGTACATTGATCGTGTATCCCAGGCCGCTTCCTCTCCCTATTTCATTAACACTCCCTGAGCCGGGATAGAACGGAGACTGGTGGGTCGAGAAATACAGTACCTTCGGATCTTCATAAAACGTATTCTGCGTTCCATTTCCATGATGGAGGTCCCAGTCGACAACAAGAATTTTTCTCATGCCGTGATTTCGAAGCGCATGAAGGGCACCGACGGCAACATTGTTGAAAATGCAAAAGCCGGCCGCACGGCCCCGTTCGGCGTGATGTCCCGGCGGCCGTATCAAGGCAAATGCATTATTCACATCACCCTTTACCACTCTATCGATTGCATTCAGTAAACCACCGACTGCAAGCTTTGCGATTTGAAAAGATTCGGGGGAGGTTTCCGTATCGGGATCAAGAAAGGTACGCTCTTTACCTGACGTGCTTGCCACTCTTTCTATGTACGATTGACTGTGGACGACACTGATCTCATCCTCCTCGGCATATCGTGGTTTGATGTCAACGAATTTGCCCCTCATATCGGAAGAGTCAAGCATCTCATAGATTGCCTCCAGCCTCTGAGGCGACTCCGGATGGAAACGGCCGGTTTCATGCCTCAGATACCGTTCATCCCTCACGATGCCGGTCTTTACGATCATGGCTATTCTCCTGTATGCTTACGAAATATATAAAAGAACCTTTCACTGACCGGGTAAGATGAAAATTTTTATCACACAATTCCGTGAAATGCAAACCATGAAAATACATTGACAATCTTTGTAAACTGTATATATATTCACTTTCTATTTTTGAAACAGGTGATAGAAAATGTTCGGAATCGGCATGCCCGAATTAATTGTTATACTCATTGTGGCCTTGATCATCATCGGTCCGAAGAAACTTCCCGATCTTGCCCGGTCTCTGGGAAAAGGTCTTGCAGAATTCCGACGTGCTACCGATGATGTAAAAGAATCCCTCGACATTGACGGGATCAAGAATGGGGCAAATGACATACGGGATTCTCTCTTGTACGGAACCGACAAAAAAGAGCCTGAAACAACTGAAAAAAAGGATGACAAAACATAGGTTGTTTCCCCGCTCTCATCCATATCTTGCCACGTAATCACAACAGGTGAATCGTTGTACCGATGAATGATCAGACAGACGAAAAAATGCCATTTACTTCTCATCTGGATGAACTGAGAAGCCGCCTGATGCGCTGTATGGTGGCGGTAGGGCTCGTTTTTGACGTCTGCTATATGATAAA
>CAZCGI010000232.1:0-3419 GCA_964498145.1 uncultured Syntrophaceae bacterium | reverse complement strand
CAAATGCCGCTTTCATCGGTTGAATAGCGAAGGGCAGACTATAGACCAGGGAGGCCACCACAATTCCGGCGAAGGTAAATATCAGGGGGGATCCTGTCACGGCTTTCCAGAAACGGCCGATATTTCCCTGTGGTGTCATAACCAGGAGCAGGTAAAAGCCGAGGACCGTCGGCGGCAGCACCATGGGAAGACTGAGTAATGCCTCAAAGAAAGACTTGCCGGCGAAACGAATGTAAACGAGCAGATAGGTCAGCGGTGCTGCCATAATGACGAGGACCACCGTCGTTACAAATGCAAGTTTCAGTGAGAGATAAAGAGGAGTCATATCCATTTATCTATATCCGTACCTCTCTTTTACTTTTTGTGCTTCAGGTGAATTTATAAAAGCAGCATATCGCTCGGCAGCCTTCCGGTTTTTTGTTCCTTTGAGAATACAGGCGGCCTGTGTAATCGGTGGAGCCTGCGATACGGAGTAAAAACATCCCTCTTTTCCTTTTTCTGAGAGGGCCGATGAGTAAGCACAAAATCCGACGTCTGCGCTTTTCGTCTCGGCATATTGGAATGCCTGAGCAACAGATTGAGGGAAAACGTACTTGTCTTTCAGCGTTTCCCATAATCCGGCCTGTTGCAAGGCGATCATAGCAGCGGTGCCGTAGGGTGCGCTTTCGGTATTGGCGATGGCTATTTTCTCGACCCCGGAGTTCTTCACGACGGCCTGCCAGTCCGTTTCCTCGCAGAGCGTTCGTTTTGCTGTCCAGACCACCACCTGTCCCCATCGGCAGCGAGAAATACATCGTAGGGCGCGCCTTTTACGATTTGACCGAATAATTTACCTGTCGATGCATAGGTCACTTCGACAGCTATGCCAGTCTTTTCTTGAAACATCTTTGCAAGTTCTCCTGATGGCAAAATGAAATTTGCGGCAACGGCTACTACCAGTCGTTCACTCGCTACAGCCGGTATTGAGAAGCCTGTAATGATAAAACTGATAATGATGATAGTTGCGATGTATCGACGCATGATGACCCTCCGTTCTCGTGTCGGTTGGAATGGTTAAACTGATGTGATCATATCAAGGAGCATGAAACATATGTCATTTATGACACGTCAGGACTTATAGGCGAAAGGCAACGGAAAGTCAAGCATAACGTGTTATTTTTAACATAGAAATAATATACAAAGTCAAGCATATTGTGTTAATTTTAACATAATAGTGAAAAAAGGCTTTTAGTCCTTTGCCTTGGCAGATCCATTAGCAAATATCGATGTGTTGCGTTCCTTCCTGGATATTTAATCCAACAACCATTTAAATGAATCATGTATCCATAAAATTCAGATATGCATGCCCGGGAAGTCGAGATGATGTTTTTAATTTTCCTCACGAGGTAATGACGATTAAAGATTGACTTCATGTTTTTATATAGTGTATCAGGTCGAAGCGGCGATATGTCAATATTGACATAGAGAGTTGTCTTGATGTGGGCTCTTCCAGGGAGGGATGTATGATGCTTGTTTTGAGGACAATGGACGTCAGTCGCATGGCTTCAACCGGCACTATGAATGAACCGCCCATTTACATACATAGAATGTTGAACCGGCGGCTTGGGTGTGTTGATCCCGCCGAACGGAATGCAATAACACTGAATCGTCTGAAGAGGTGAATTAATGAAAAGAAACACAGAAAGATTTACAAGACTGGAAACGCAGATAGAAGAAATGATCGAGAAGTATCCGCATAGTCACAATGTCCTTTCTGCCTTTAAAATGATCCTGCTGGAAAGGACACGTCTCGTAGAGGCCGGGAGCTGTAAAAGCGTGGATGTGTCGCAGGTTGACAAGATCCGATTACAGGGAGGTGTGCCTGTGAGCAGACAGGTAGCTCTGTTTCATCCTGATGAACCGTGGAATGAAATTGCTATGGCAATGATTCCATCGGTTGTGAGTGGATTCCCGAATTTTGCAGAGGAACTGCAGAAGATTGAAAGTGGTGTCAGAGATGGAAGTTTACAACTGAAGGATTACTTTACTGCCTTTCCTGAGCTTGACGAAAAGGTTGTCAAAGACTGGGCGACAATGCTGAACATACAGATTATACCCCTGCATTTATTGTTGATTAGCATCCTCAGACCGGTTCTGGAAATGAAAGCAAAAGAGGTCGTTGACCTGCTCGGGGATTTTTCCTGGGACAAAGGATACTGTCCGATTTGCGGTACATTTCCTGATATTGCTGTCATTAAGGATAAAATTACTCAGCGCTGGCTCCATTGTCCTCGATGTCGACATGCATGGCACTACAATCGGGTTTTGTGTCCATACTGTGAACATGAAGGTAAAGAAGAAGGGACGACTTATTTCTTCGTCGAGGGGAAGGAACAGGAAACCGCATTCATTTGTGGTCGCTGCAACAGATATTTGCTCACCTTGAATCGCATCAGCGATCTTGGCGACAGAGATTTCGATGTCGTATCCATGGGACTAACTCATCTCGATATGATCATGCAGGAGAAGAACTATAATCCTGTGGCCTGTACCGAATGGAATGGTTTCAAGGAACAGTCCTGATTCTTCATATTTTATTTGTTTCTTGCTCAGCCGTTGGTTGTTTTTATTAATCCATGAGATTTCCGTAAGGCGGGATATTTGCTGTTTTGGGGATGGTGACAATGAATTCTATCCATGCCATTGAAAAAGTCCCACGATGAGGCTGTTCAATAAACATAGCTGCTGTATCGTCATTAGAGTATCGTGATTTCCGAATCGGATATTGTTGTCCGGAAATGATAACGTGATAGTGGTAATTCGAAAAACCGGGAAACGACGATCGTAAATCATAAATGGTAGACAGTTTCATTATCCGATGAGTTCATAAGAACGCATATTTTTTCCCTTCCTCGCCCCGGATCCTCGAGTTTATTTTCTCCCGCGCCCAATCCCCATTAACATAAACCCAGACCAAGGTTCTTTGCCTGTTATTCCCTGACCTCTGATTTCTGTCCCTCGTCATTTTTATCTTTGTTTTCACTAACTATCGTTACCACATCATAAGATAAAAGTAGTGTCCGTTTTTTGTTCGAAATCATCAGGCTTGATTATCGGAAAGAGCCGTTCCTTTCCCTCAAAAAACCTGTGTTTTTAATAACATATTGACAAATAAGGAAAATAATGGTTATGCCACTTTTGGCATAGCATATGCGTATGGGATAAAGGAGGCTTTTTATGGATGTTACACGAAGAGGATTTTTAACCATTTCAGGTGCGGTAGGATCAGGTATTGCCCTCTCCTCTCTGGGTATTAATCTGAATCCAACGAAGGCTTATGCGAATGAGCTTAATAAAATGAACCGGGTAAAAGCAGCCAAGCAGGTTACAACTGTCTGCTGCTACTGTGCCGTGGGGTGCGGTCTTATCTGCAGTGTTGA
>CAZCGI010000231.1:0-3450 GCA_964498145.1 uncultured Syntrophaceae bacterium | reverse complement strand
AGTGGGATCAAAACCCAGAAACTGAGACTCAAAATCTTTATAGAATTCCCGTTGAGGTCGCAGTTTATTAGATGTTTCGATAACTTTTTCCCGATCGATTCCGACCGCTCTTAACCCGTATTCCTCAAGCGTGTCAATAACCGTCAAGATTGGCGGCGGACCGAAGAAGCCACAGAACGAATGATCACCGGCATCAACAATCTTCGCACCGTTTCGCACTGCAGCAACGATTCGTCCCACATCATCCCCATCGGTATTGTGACCGTGGTAATGGATAATCATATCGGGATATCGATCCATGATAGCCTTCGTTAGATCGCCGATTCTTTTTGATGTTCCCAGACCACCGTGATTTTTTATACAAAGAATGATATTCTCGCCGGTCACGTCGAGAATTTCGCCTACCTTTTTAACATAATATTCATTCGTGTGTTCCGGTCCCGTTGAAAAGCATATTGACGGTTCCAGAATACACCCCGCTTTTTGCACCTCCTCGAACACAGGAATCATGTTCGGTATATGATTGAGGAAATCAAAAACTCTCCAGACATGCACATACCGGGCAAAACTCTGAACAGTCAGACGAATGACATTTTCAGGATAAGGACGATATCCGAACAGATTAACACCTCGGCAGAGGTTCTGGAACATCGTATCAGGCATGAGAGCGCTCAACACCTCAAGTTTTTCCAGCGGGTTGATTTGCTTTCTCAGTATATCCACATGGACCGACGCACCTCCCGATATTTCCAGTGTAAAATATCCACAGTCGTTCCTCTCTTCGGCAACCAGAATCTGAGTGTGCGGCATAACCCGGTTTTTGAAATCCGACTGAGACAGATCCCTTTCCGTATTCGTCACGAAGAATCCATCTCCCTCTCTGATCTTATCAAGGACGTATGCTACCCCATGTTCTCTCAACTCACGGGGAGTGATTATCTCGTCTGATTTTTTTCTCACTGCGTTCATTGTCTCTTGCACCTCAAATTGTTATGGCATTATGTTAGATTGCATACGGATTATGCTTTTTCGCATGAATCTCGGCCATTAATTTCGACAGTTTTGCTATTTCCCGTTCCGAATCAGGATATGTAAATAATCCCGGATGGGTCTCCAGGTAAGATGTATCGAATTCCCCTCTCTGGAAATCGGGCTCATCACATATTGACAGGTAGAACGGTATGGTCGTCTGGGGTCCCACAATGAGAAAATCGTGAAGTGCTCGCCGAAGTCTCTGTATTGCCTGCTCCCAGTTATACCCCCGAATGGTCATCTTTACGAGGAGGGAATCATACTCAGTGGGAATCTTATATCCCTGGTAAACGATGCCGTCCAGTCTGATTCCGGGTCCTCCCGGTGACTGATACACCTCGACCTGCTTGCCCCCTTCGGGCATAAAATTATTTTTCGGGTCCTCTGCATTGATCCTGACCTGTATTGCTTTCCCCATGAGCTGGACCCTGTCAGCAGGGATGTCAAGAGGTTCTCCCTCGGCGATCCTTATCTGTTCCCGAACAATATCCACACCGGTCAGCGCTTCCGTTACCGTATGCTCCACCTGCAGTCTTGTATTCATTTCCATGAACCAGAACTCATTCGTACTGGCATCAACGAGGAATTCTACAGTACCGGCATTGATATATCCTGCTTCACGTGCCGCCGCTATTGCCGTTTCGTGTATTGATTCCAAAATATCATCCGGGAGATCGGCCGGTGCAATTTCAAGTAATTTCTGATGTCGACGTTGTATTGAACAATCCCTCGTTCCCAGATGGATAATATTTCCGTGTTCATCCGCAAGTATTTGGACTTCCACGTGACGCGGTGCTTCAATGCAGCGCTCGACATAAATATTTTCGTCATTAAATGCCGACAAAGCTTCGGCTCTTGCCAACGGCAATTGAATCAACAGATCCGACTCACCCTCGACCTTTCTGATCCCGCGTCCGCCGCCGCCTGAGGATGCCTTCAACATAATCGGATATCCATGAGTCTTTCCGAATTCCAGAGCTTCATCTATCCCGGTCTGACCCGGTGAAAGGTTGTCGGTACCGGGAATAAATGGGATATTGGCCCGTTTCATAATTTCACGGGCGACAACCTTGTTGCCGAGATCTCGAATCACGTCCGGCGGGGGACCGATAAATATGATTCCCGCTTCCTCGCATGCCGCTGAAAACTCTGCATTTTCAGCCAGAAAACCATATCCGGGATGAATTGCATCAGCCCCGCATTGACGAGCAGCCCAGATCATTCGATCAATGTCGAGATAATCTTTTCGTGGACCTTTCCCAATAAGTATCGCGTCATCTGCGAACCTGATGAACAACGATTCGCTATCCGGCTTCTCGTAAACGGCAACGGCAAAGAGTCCGAGTTCTTTTACCGTCCGGATGATTCTGAGGGCAATTTCCCCACGATTGGCTACCAGAACTTTCTTGATAGTCTTTTTTCCCACCATAACCTTCTTCCTCATCTGATTTCCAACTCTGATTGTGCGCTATTTGAATGTATTGCGGTTCCGACTCATTCCAGACTGCCTCTTCACATAAAACCAACAGGCATCCCAACCGATGAAGTCACGGTAACCATGAGAGAACTTGGAAAATTATCACGTTTCGAACAGGTTGTTCCGATCTTCTCGGACAATGGAATCTACGGAGCACGTCTAACCGGTATTCTATAAACCGAGGGTATCTACATGCAATAGGTCATTATGTCAAGTAAATACTGTTGATGGATTTAGCCGGCAATCCAACAACTATAATCTAACCATATGATATCATTAACTCATGTTAACATTGGCATAAGAAGTCCCTGAGGCATCAGCCCCAGGGGCCAATGTGGCGCAATATATGGGGGTAGAAGCGACATAAAACAGGTTAAAAAACCCGTCCATGAAACAAACTGAAAGGCTGAAAAATGAACGTTAAATAAACGAATGCATAATTCTATCAAGATCTCTGTCGAGCCGGTTCATACCCTTGCTTTTATATTCATCTACTATTGTCTTCAACATCGTGTAAACACGCCTATCCGACATATCATCAAGCTTCCGATAGATGCCCTTTCGCCGTCCCAGTCGATATATTATTCTTTCGTCTTCAGGCAGATCGAAATATCGGTCGATGATACCGAGGAGTTTTTCCTTGTCGTCGGGTAACTTCCCTTCCAATTCTTCCAGCAGATTCAATATATGATCGCTCACAATTCTGCTTTCGATGCCATCGAGATGTTCAATCAGAAGTCTTATTTCTTTGACGACTGATTCATCATCCAGTTTTGTAAATTTGTTCTCTTCCCGCAGTCGATAAAGTTCTGTATTTCGCCGAACCTGGAGTGATCGCAACCGGATAAAATCGGGATTGATCTGGTTGAGTACCGCAGCGGTTTCGACGGCATGTTCCCGTGACCATTGTTTGCCACCGAGCCCCGGGATAACATACTCTG
>CAZCGI010000230.1:0-3468 GCA_964498145.1 uncultured Syntrophaceae bacterium | reverse complement strand
CGATACCGGTACTTCCGAGCTTTTCTCTTTCAAGCAATACTTCGACCATGGCATCTAAGTCTATATTGATATTGCCCCTGAGAAAAGCCTCTGATAATTCATACAGAACTTCCTTTTTTGACTTTGATTTCAATTCTTCTATTATGAATTCTTTTTGGAGCAAATCGGTAATATTCATAATCATCATACCTCGAGTTTCAGCTGTTTGCCTCGATCAGAACATAGTTACCATCATCACGACGGTAAATGACATTAACCCTCTCGGATGATGAATCTCTATAAATTACAAACCTGTTCTTTGAATCTTCTATTTCAAGGATTGCATCATCGACAGACATTGGCTGAAGAACAATCCGTCTCACTTCAACGACTTTCGGCTGACCTTCATCGTCATCAATAACTTCGACAGCTTCGGTTGCCATAGCAGCAATTTCATTAAACGAAGAATTATCTTTATGGTTACGAATTTTCTCTTTATGTTTCTTCAACTGCCGTTCTATCTTATCGATAACGTTGTCAACAGCGGTAATCATTTCTTTTTCTTCTTCTTTCCCATTGATCTTAAGTCCTTTGCTTGACAAATTTACTTCAGCGACGTTCCTGAATTTTTCAACGGAAAGAATCACATGGGTTTCAACCGGTTTGTCTATATATCGTGCAAGCTTCTGAAGCCTTTTATTGACATGTTCTTTCAACCAGTCTTCAGCATCGGTATTCCGAAAGGTCAAAGAAATCTGCATAGCAGTGCCTCCTCGCTCATTTATTATGTGCTGAATATAGAGAGTGCCTCCATTGAGAGGCAAGCATTTACCATGTTGCAACGGTCGAAAATCATAACCCACCTGAAATCTCAGACGGTCACCGACTAACTCCCAACAATGCTAAAGGTCGAACTTATAGTTAAGTCAACCCGAAATGTCAACCCCTATTTCACAGATATAATTAAAAGTATTTCTTTCGTTTTGAAGAAGGTAGTATCCCTATCATTTCTCGGTATTTCGCCACGGTCCGTCTCGCAATTGATATCCCCGATTCCTTGAGAATTGCCACAAGCTGACTGTCGTTATATGGTTTTTGTTGGTTTTCCTCGGTAATAATTTTTTTAATCTGTTCCTTTACACTTTCAGACGCTATCGAATCACCATCAGTCCTGTTTATGCTGCTGTTAAAGAAGTATTTCAATTCAAAAATACCTCGCGGCGTGTGTACATATTTATTGGTTGTCACTCGGCTGATCGTGGATTCATGCATCTCCACATCGTCTGCGATATCCTTCAGTACCATCGGTTTCAAATAATTAATGCCATTGTCGAAATTTGACGCGACTTTCCGTTACCCGATAGATGGTTTTTTGCCGCTGCTGTATACTCTTTATCATCCATGTGGCCGACTGCAGACGTTCCTTAATATAGTCCTTACATGTGCGACCCCCCATATTCTCGTTTGCACCGGTCAAAATGTCCCGATAGAAATTGCTCACTCTCAGTTTGGGCAATCCGTCTTCATTCAGCACAATCCGATACTCATCTCCTACTTTAAATACATAGACATCGGGAACAATATAATGGGGGCGCTCCTCGTTATAGAGAAGCCCCGGCCTTGGGTCCAAGGTGTTGATTACGGAAACGGCTTCTAAGACTTCTTCAAGGGATACTTTCTGCTTTTTTGCAATGTTGTTGTAGTTTTTTGTTTCGAGATCTTTCAGATGTTCCTCAAGAATTACCTCGATAAGAGGATTCTCACAACCAAGAAATCGAACCTGGAGCATCAGACATTCTTTAAGATCTCGTGCAGCAACGCCCGGTGGGTCAAATTCCTGAACCTTCTTGAGAACCCGTTCAACGACATCGTTATCGACCTCCTCAAGTGCGGAGATCTCTTCCTCGGTTGCCTTTAAGTATCCCGCGTTATCAAGATTTCCTATGATTTGTTCGCCAATTCGTTTTTCTTCTTCCGACAAATGGGATAAATTGAGTTGCCACATGAGATGATCGGTTAAAGATCCTTGTTTGGTCAAGAGGTTCTCATATGATGGAAGCTCAACGTCTTCCCGGGCATAAGTAACTCCCATGGGACCGTAATCCTCCAAATAGCTGTCCCAGTCAAAATCATCTCTCCCGTCGCCCTCCCCGGTAATTTCCTTTGTGGCTGGCGTTGCACCTGAACTGTCGATCTCGGTTACTGTTTCACGTTCCGATTCGTCTTCAAAAGGCGTTTCCTCAAGAAGCGGGTTCTCCTTTAATTCTTCATTAATCGCATCAACCAGTTCGATCCGCGATAATTGCAGAAGCTTGATTGCCTGCTGCAATTGAGGGGTCATAATAAGTTGCTGCGTCAGCTTTAAACTCTGTTTCAGCTCAAGGGTCATTGTTTATCCGTCCATTAACCGATTCTTACATTACCAGAGAATACGACACGCACCCGGCGAAAGGTCAAAAAACAGGTTTCATGTATCG
The DNA here is from genome assembly GCA_964498145.1 of uncultured Syntrophaceae bacterium. Lineage (GTDB taxonomy): Bacteria > Desulfobacterota > Syntrophia > Syntrophales > UBA6807 > DSDU01. Next base: position 1,012 of record CAZCGI010000230.1, on the reverse strand, counting down.
TATTTCACGTTTCAGGTCAAAAGTTTCACGATAATCGAACGATGATTTCCTCATTTCCACTTCTCTGTCAACTTGAGCCGGTACCACCATCCGCTCATATTTTCAGTTGTTTCGAATACAGTGACTACCTTTTCTCTCGATTCTCGACCAATTACAAGTCAAAATTTTCTCCAAGATAAAATTTCCGAGCCACATCGCTAACAGCTATTTCATCAGGATTACCCTCAACAAGAATTTTACCTTCGTTTAATATATATGCTCTGTCACATACAGTAAGGGTTTCTCGCACATTATGATCTGATATGACAACACCGATCCCCTTGGATTTCAGCTTCCTGATGATTGTTTGAATATCTGCCACAGCAAGAGGGTCAATACCGGCAAAGGGTTCATCGAGAAGTATATAACGCGGAGAGGTTACGAGTGCCCTCGTTATCTCCACTCGCCGCCGTTCTCCCCCGGAAAGCGAATAGGCCTTATTCTTTGCCAAATGAGCGAGATCCAGTTCACCCAATAGTTCATCCAAGCGCATCTTTCTTTCAGGAGCCCTTATATCAAGAGTCTCCAGAATTGCCATAATATTTTGTTCTACCGTTAATTTTCTAAATATTGACGGCTCCTGTGGAAGATAACTGATACCCCTGCGTGCTCTCAGATACATGGGATACATGCTGATATTTTCGTTGTTCAGCAGTATGCTTCCCCCATCAGGATGAATAAGTCCGACAATAATATAAAAGGTGGTCGTCTTTCCGGCCCCATTTGGTCCCAAGAGCCCAACAACTTCACCCCTGTTGATTGTAAGATCAACGTGATTGACTACTCTCCTTCCATTATAAGCTTTGATCAGCGCTTCGGCTCGTAATTTTCCCATGTGCTCGCGTTAGTCCCCGAGATTATTGTTTCTTTTCTTCAGGATAGATCGTTGCGGTAACCCGCTGGTTCGCTGAACTTTTTACAACACCTTTATTTTCCGCCATAAAAAATATAATTGTATCGCCTCTTATTTCAT
>CAZCGI010000229.1:0-3473 GCA_964498145.1 uncultured Syntrophaceae bacterium | reverse complement strand
TCTTGACAAGGCACATTGAATTGTTTAATACCCATCCATATTTGACAGGGCCGATTGTCGGATCCGTGGTAAAACTGGAGGAACGAATTTCAAAGGAATCGGGGAATGCAGCGTGTAAGCTTAAAAAGGCCCTCATGGGACCTTACGCGGCAATGGCCGATCCTTTTTTCGGAGGAGCCTTGAAACCTCTAGTGGCCCTTGTTGCAGTCATGCTGGCGATGGGAGAGTTTCTTGCATCCCCGGTCGTATTTTTTTTGCTTTTTAATTCGGTGCATCTGTGGGTTCGATTACGAGGCTTTATTGAAGGATATAGAGATGGTAAAGGTGGGATAACATTTATGAGAGGTCTCAATTTGCCACAAATGTCCCGAAGAATACGATGGATATCTGTTGGGCTTCTCGGTATAGTGGGCGGTGTAATGATTCAGGTTCCAACGAGTCCATCGTTAGTATCTTTAGGGTGGGGAGGCAGTGTCATGAACCTGATGGTGCTGATGACGGTTTTAGCCTGTTACTGGCTGTTGCGGAAGCGCATTTCGCAACTTATGATTCTATACGGAAGTTTTATTGTTTTTCTAATAATGACTGCGTTGTGATATGAAAGAAGTGAAAACCTTTACATTACAAAATGAGCTGGGTCTGCACGCCAGGGCTGCTGCAATGCTGGTATCTGTTTCATCGAATTTTAAGTCGAAAGTAATGTTCGAACGTGACGGTAAAGAAATAAACGGAAAGAGCATTTTAGGTATATTGACGCTTGCATGTCCTAAGGGGAGTAGTATAACAGTCAGTGCGGAGGGAGATGACGCCCGAGAGGTGATAGAGCAACTTGGTAATCTCATCGACGGCAAATTCGGAGAAGATTAATGGGGGCTGGTGAGATAAAAAAGACAATCGTGGTTAAGGGTATCGGGGTGTCTCCCGGCATCGTGAGTGGACAGGCATATCTTTTCAACTGTCAGGACCTTCCCACAACCTACTATAAACTTGATACGAAAGCACTGATTTCAAAAGAAGTCAAACGATTCAGAGAAGCACTGAAAGAATCGAGTCGGGAGCTTTTGGAAATCAAGGAGCGGATCAGCAAAAAAGAGGGGATAGAGCCGCTATTCGTTGATATTCACATCATGATTCTGAAAGACAAGATGTTTATTCGTGAAACTGTCGAGAATATCAGGGAACGCCGCGTCAACGCTGAATGGGCCTTGAAACTGACGTTGTCAAAGTATCGTGACATATTCAAAAAAATGGGAGATGAATATCTCCGGGAGCGGATCAATGATGTTGAATATGTGAGTGAACGGATTTTGCGTAATCTATCGGGGAAAGTCTGTGAGAAAATATCAGATATTGATGAAGAAGTTATCATTATAGCCCGGGACCTGTCGCCGGCTGATACTATACAGATCAACGCCGAGAAAGTTCTCGGCTTTGCAACCGATATGGGTGGAAAAACATCCCATACCGCTATTGTGGCACGGTCCATGGAAATCCCCGCTGTCGTCGGGTTGGAACAAGTTACGCGGGCGATACAGGCTGGTGATCACGTCATTGTTGACGGTGCCGCCGGTGTTATCATAATCAACCCCGATCCTGAAATTCTGAAACGGTATGAAGATAAGAAAAAGCATTATCAGGTCACGGCGAAAGATCTGATCAGGAACGCCATACTCCCCGCCGTGACGCTGGATAATCATCGAATAGAAATAGGGGCAAATATTGAGTTTGTTGAAGAGATTCCCTCGGCAATGATCCACGGTACCGACGGCGTCGGTCTCTACCGGACTGAGTTTATATATGTCAACAAGGAACAGCTTCCCACGGAAGAAGAGCATTTTTTAAATTACAGGCGGGTCGTGAGCGATCCCGGTTTAAACTGGGCAACCATCAGAACATTCGATCTGGGCGGCGATAAGTTTGTGTCGGACCCACGATTGGCCGAAGAGATGAATCCTGCCATGGGGTTACGGGCAATCAGGTTTTGCCTCCGGGAGGTTGACCTGTTTAAAGTCCAGTTACGGGCGATTTTGCGGGCCAGCGTTTATGGAAAGACGAAAATCCTTTTTCCCATGATTTCGGGCGTTGCGGAAATCAGGGAAGCTAAAAAGATTCTCTGTGATGTTAAAGAAGAACTTCGCAATGAAAAAGTTCCTATTGATGAGAATATAGAAATCGGAATCATGATAGAAGTACCGTCTGCAGTGATGATGGCCGATAAACTTGCCGAGGAGGTAGATTTTTTCAGCATCGGAACGAATGATCTCATTCAGTATTCTCTTGCCATCGACCGTGTCAATGAACGGGTGACCTATTTGTATGAACCGCTTCATCCGGCGATATTGAGATTGATTAAGCACGTTGTGGATGCCGGTCATGATGCGGGTATAAAGATTGCCATGTGCGGTGAAATGGCGGGTGAACCGTTCTATTCGCTGATTCTTCTCGGGCTCGGTCTGGATGAATTGAGCATGACGCCGCTGGCGATACCGCGGATGAAGAAGATCATACGGAACTCGACGCTGAAAGAATCGAAGGAACTGCTCGATACGGTTATGAGCTTTTCCATCGTCAAGGAAATTGAGGAATATGTCAGAAACTATATGATCCAACGTTTTCCCGAAGACTTTCCGATCAACAATACATCGTACCGCTGAAAGGACCCTAAGCGGAACCGTGAAAATGATCAATAGGCGAAGTTCCAGCGATGATACAAAAATTAAAACAAAAAATTGGCGAGTACTATCCCGGTTTTCTCTATGATGAAACCAAATCGTTGCTCCTGTGGCTGATCCATAAGGTACTTTCCCGGGTTCAGATGGCCGGAGAGTATGTCGAAGACTTACGAAAACTGTCTGAAAAGGGAATTGTCGTTCATGCCCTGAAAAACAACAGTCAACTCAACGCTCTTATCCTCTGGAACATATCAAAACGCGAAGGTATTACTCGTCCCGTCTACTGTCACGGTATCAATATGATGCTGTGGCAACCATTTACCAGGGCATTGAGGACACTTCTTTCGCTGTTTTTCAACAATCCTTACAAGCGTAAATTTTTAAAGAAGATAACAAAACAAAACCAGACATCGGTTATTTATCTTCGCGGATCGGAGTTTATAGGCAGTAATTATGAAAAAGACCCCCTCCTCGAACTGATTGACGCCCAGAAAGAACTGGATGTTCCCATCTATATTGTGCCGCAATTGGTTACCTATGGTCGTCGGCGTGAAAAGAAAGATAAAACAATAATTGATTTGCTTTTTGGCGAAGTCGAAAATCCGGGGACACTTCGCCGACTGATCAATTTTGCACGGTTTTCAAAGATGGCCTTTCTTATCTCTGCAGAACCGGTCAATCTTAAGGAATACTTGGAAAAACAGAGCGGTTCATCCCTTTCACCGGGGACTGTTGCCTACCTATTACGTCGGAAACTGATCGAGCAGATAGATGAAGAAAAGAAAGCGATTGTCGGTCCGG
>CAZCGI010000228.1:0-3478 GCA_964498145.1 uncultured Syntrophaceae bacterium | reverse complement strand
TCAAAGAAAAGAAAAAGGTCACCATCGTTCAGAAGACGAATATCGGTCGTGAACTTCTCATCACGGGCAATCCGATCTTCGACGAGTCGGGAAACATCATGCTCATTGTAGAAAATGCCCGGGATATCTCCGAAATACGGGATCTTCAAAAGCGGCTGGAGGAAACGGAAGAGCTGGTCAAACGCTATTCGGAAAAACTGGAGTCGCTGGAAAAGGAACAGCAAAGCTTCGAGGGAATGGTTATCCACAGTACAAAGCTCAAAAATATCATCGATATGATACAGCGGGTTGCACGTACCGATTCAACAATTATGATCCTGGGCGAATCGGGGACGGGGAAGGACGAACTGGCCAAAATTATTCATTCATCAAGTAGAAGAAATGACCGTTCCTTCGTCAAAGTAAATTGTGGCGCTATACCCCCGACCCTCATAGAATCGGAACTTTTCGGGTATGAAGGCGGTGCTTTTACAGGCTCAAAAAAATCGGGGAAAATCGGTTTGATGGAATCTGCCAACGGGGGAACGTTGTTTTTGGATGAAATAACGGAACTGCCATTCGACACGCAGGTTAAATTACTCCAGGCCCTCCAGGATCGAAAATTCATAAAAGTGGGCGGTACCCGTCCGGTTCAGTCAGATTTTCGCTTGATTACAGCAACGAACAGAAACATAAGCGATCTTGTAAAAGAAGGCAAGTTCCGGGAAGATCTCTTTTATCGTCTTTATGTTGTGCCCATCGACGTCCCTCCGCTCCGCGAACGAAAGGATGAAATCCTCCCCCTGCTTCAGTATTACATCAATTATTACAACAAGAAGTACCAGGACAATAAAAGTTTCTCTTTCCAGGCTGTATCGCTGCTCCGCCACTATGAATGGCCGGGCAATATTCGGGAGCTAAAGAATGTGGTCGAACGCCTCGTTGTCACCAGTACCGATGACATTATTTTGTACAAATCGGTCCTCTCTGCCTTTGGAAACACGGAAAAACTCACCCACATAAACAGCGAAAAAACACTGGGAGAACTTGTCGAGGACTTAGAAAAAGACATTATTACCGAATGTTATAATGAATTGAAATCGAGCTACAAAGTCGCCGCCAGATTGGGTATCAGCCAGCGCACGGCCCTTAGAAAGATAAATAAGTATCTCGGAGCTAACGGAAACGGGCAGCAGAAAGGTCGAAGCTGAAAAGATTCAGGATAGAAGACACGGCCCACGGAAAAGATTTCTCCAGACTATCTCAGGAAAACATTATAATTTTGCCTTGTGTCAAGTCGATCGACTTAAATCCTATTCCATATCCTGCGGAAGCTTTCGTTTTCACATCCGATAGTGCACCACCTTTTATAATGGTGCCCGACCCCCTATAAACAATACTCAACATACCCTATCATCCCATCGTTCTGCCGAACCATGTTTGAATAATGCGGAAGACAAATGGAGCCGTGAGAATGATCACAGCAATGCGAAAGAAATGAAAGGCGAGGACAACCGGCGAATTGGCGTTACTTTCTCCCGCAAGAGTCACCATGACACTCATGGCTCCGGGACTGGTGCTGAGGTACGCCGTTGATGCGTCAAGAAGACCGATCTTGACGAGAATAAAACTGATTGCCAGACCGGCAGCTATCAGCACAGCGGTAGACAATATAACCGGACCGATGATTTTCACAAAGAGTTGGTTCATCTCATTCGAATAACTGGCACCGACCATGATACCGATAAGAACCTGCACAAAAAAGTTATATGCCTTGGGAACGTCAAAATCCCTTTGGAGCATCATCTTAAATACAACAATCGCCATCATTGCTCCCATGAGCGTACCTCCGGGCATCTTGAGTCGCGAGCCGATTAATCCGCCCATCGTTCCGATAAACAGATAAATCCCCATTCCTGTTGTACTGCTCAGTTCCATTGTTTTCCGGCACCTCCGCTCTGATTTCTGTTTCGTCATGCTGCGTACACCACCGATGACGGACATCGGAGGTACGTTGCGCAAAGACCGCACATAGTATGATCGTGATTTTTTCAAGGAGTTATCACATTTCTTCACCGATTTAAATATAATCACCGCTTGACCAATTGAATCAGTTCATTTAATAACTCAAGATTATCCGGCACTGAATATTTTTCGTTTCTATAATTACAGACATAAGTTACGGTGGTACCGGAATACCGAAAACGATTATCTTCTATGGCCGGACAAAACAACAATGCGGCCGTAATAATAAGAAATTATAAAAGGAAATCCTTCAAAAGCATATGATGATCGTTTATACGAAATTCATTGAGGATATCAGGAAGTGAACATCAAACCTGTTATCAACGCTGAAAGGACACTCGGCGGAATTGACTATTTCGTCCTGTGGGCCGGCGTCGCCATATCGCTTGCCGAGATATGGGCGGGCGGATTTCTTGCCCCCATGGGTCTGATCATGGGGCTGCTCGCCATTATCATCGGTCACATTATCGGCAATACCCTGATGTCACTGGGCGGCATGATAGGTTCGGACCACGGCATCATGGCAATGGTATCCCTGAGACCGTCGTTCGGCATTCGGGGCTCCGGCATCGCCGCAATCCTCAACATCATCCAGCTTATCGGCTGGGCATCGATCATGCTGATCATTGCCGGCCGGGCGGGCGTCATGCTGGGAAAAGGAACGGGAGGAATTCTCGAATCGAGCCATTTCTGGATTATCCTTATCGGACTGGGTACGCTCATCTGGGCACTCTATACGGGAAAAACCGTCTGGAAGGTCATGCAATCGATTGCCATGATCGCACTTTTGGTCGTCATTGCTGCCATGACGGTCATTTTATTCACTGAACTGAAAGGCGGAACGGCACCACTTCCGTCGTCACCGCTGCCGTTCATGACGGGACTCGATCTCGTCATTGCCATGCCCATCTCATGGATGCCCCTTGTCGCCGATTATTCAAGACTGTCGAAAAATACATCATCGGCATTCTGGAATACCTGGTGGGGATACTTCATCATATCGTCGTGGATGTATTGTCTCGGTCTTGCCGCAACAACCATGAGCGGTTCAACCGATCCGGGATTTCTCATCCTGCAGACTATGGGAAAAATCGGATTCGCCGTACCGGCCCTCATCATGGTTATCCTTTCAACGATAACTTCAGATTTCCCCGATATATACTCCGCAACCTGCTCGATCATGAATATATCGCCCAAAGTCAAACCGGCTGCGGTCATGTGGATTGCCGGGATCCTTTCCATAATCGTCGCACTTATATTCCCCATCGATCAGTATGAAAATTTTCTCCTGCTCATCGGCGCTATGTTTGTGCCACTTTTCGGCGTGGTCCTGACCGATTATTTCATCATCAGGAAGCGATCGATCGACAGCGAACAGCTCTACCAGCCGGGCGGCATATACTGGTATAGAAAGGGTTTTCATATTTCGGCGATTGTATCATGGGCCGTGGGCTTTGTCGTTTTCGAATTCATC
>CAZCGI010000227.1:0-3513 GCA_964498145.1 uncultured Syntrophaceae bacterium | reverse complement strand
TTATAACCTTTAAAGAGAGGTCGGACCAATCACAACACAGTTGTCATGTAATGAACCAAGCTCTTATATAAGTGACGGAAGCGGCACAGGCTGAATCGTTTTATTTTTGAATAATGGTTTTTCCTATGAGATCAAGAGGAATTTTAGCTTTCGGAAACATGTCCAGCGTCGTTGTCAGGTCCATATCTCCGGTGAGTTTATATTCAAGGCTGCTTCCCGACGTAAGCATCTTGTAGACCCCCATGCCGATTTCAGCATAATTCACTGAGATGGGTAATGAAAAATCCGATTTCCCCTTTGGAGCAACGGTGAGTTCCTCTGCCCGAATACCGGAAGCCCACGGACTGCCGGCAATCTCCAGGACATACCGAATTGTCTTCAGGTTAAAGCCGAAATTGTTGGGGTTCGAGATCGCTCCGGATACGACCATTTCCGCGCCGGTCAGCCCGAGCTGCCGTTTCTGAATTCCTTTTACGGTAATGCGAGGGATTTTAAGGAGAGGGAACGTTCCGGTTTTTGAAACGGGGATGCGGATCTTTCCGATGACAGGCAGTTCACAGATAACTCCGGCGTCTATCCGATATGGTGCATCATCCGCTCCGGCGAGGGATGAGAAGGTTTTATAGATATCGACCAGATTCACCGTAACCGGCACGTTCACGGCGGCGCTGCCTCCTGCCGGTACCGACGTGGTCATTGGCTGCTCTCCCTTGAGGAAGGGGTTGCCCGCTACTTTCAGATTATAGTCGTATCCTGCAACACGAACTCCGAAAAGATTGGGATTTTTGACGGCAAGATTCACCATCATTCCGATAGACTCAAACGTCACCTCGTTAAAACGGACATCCTGTACGGCAATTTCCGGCTTCTTCACCAGATCCTTTGTCTGCAATCCCGCACAAGACACTATAAGCAGAGTAATAACCAGTAAACAGACCAACAAACCGAAAGATATACATGATCCCCGTCGACAGCCACCCATGATAACAAACCTCCCGTGGTGCATTTCGTTTATCTTTTAGGGTGCTCACGAAACATAAACACCATTTATAAAGCAAAGGAAGTATGGCAGACGATCACCGGTGTGTCAAGGAATCGAAAAGGCAGAAAGGATGACTCCATGTTTAACGGCACTGCAATTTTGAGGACAAGACAGCGTATTGGAGGATGGAGTAATGCTAAGTGGTCAGTGATAAGTGCCAAGGCTTTCATGCCTCAGGATTAACACGCATGAAGTATCATCTCAGGGATTGAGAGCGTTACCCATGTCCTGACCTATTCAACCTATGCAACTATTCCTACACCCTACACCCTACACCCTATCCCCACTCATCTTCTGTCCTAAATTACGTCTCTATGCCAAACTTATTGATACGATATATCATGGTGGGTCGTGACATGCCGAGCAGCCGGGCGGCCTTCGTTTTATTGCCGCCGGCTTGTTTCAGGGCCTTGATAATCAGTCTCCGGTTGAGTTCCTCCAAGTTCAGTCCCGAGGGGGGGATTACAATATCAGGAGTATCGGAAGGCGATGTTGTTATACCCGAATCATTCAGAAACGCGAGATGCCGGGCCCTTATTTCTACATCATCCTCCATGATCATGATTCTTTCGATGGTGTTCCTGAGTTCCCTTACGTTGCCCGGCCAGCGATGGTTGAGCAGTATCTTTTCGGCACTTTTTGACAATCCTCTGAAATTTTTACCGCATTGCAGATTGAATTTATCCATATAAAAGATAACCAGGGGGATGATGTCTTCCGGTCTTTCCCGTAACGGCGGCAGATAAATCCTGACGATATTCAGTCGATAGTACAGATCTTTCCGAAACGTCCCCGCCTCGATCGCTTTTTCCAGGCTTTTGTTGGTAGCGGCGATGACCCGCACATCGACTTTCTTCTTTTCCGTCCCTCCCACAGGGTAGAATTCCTTGTTTTCCAGAAACCGGAGCAACTTCACCTGTGCCGATGGTATGAGTTCGCTGATCTCGTCGAGGAAAAAAGACCCATCATGGGCCAGTTCGATTTTCCCCTTTTTCCCGTCGAGGAGGCCGCCGGTAAATGTGCCTTTTTCATACCCGAACAGCTCGCTCTCCACAAGATCCTTGCTGATAGCGCCACAGTTGATGCTGATGAAGGGCTTGCCGATTCTGATGCTCTGATAATGGATGGCCCGGGCAATGACTTCCTTACCCGTCCCCGTCTCGCCCTCGATCAGGACGGTCGTATCATGACTCCTCGCAATTTTTCTGGCATGTTCGAGGGCATCTTTCATTCCCCTGCTTTCACCGACAACATTGTCAATGTCGAACTCTGCCCGGCACTGCCGACGGAGTTCCTCCACTTCTTTTTTCAACTTCAGCGTGTCGAGCGCCCGCTCGATAATCAGCTCCAGTTCATCGATATCAAGGGGTTTGACGAGGTAGTCGTGGGCACCCATTTTCATCGATGTGACAACCGTGGTAACGTCCTCGTACGCCGTCATCATGATAACGAGAAATTCTTCATCCCGTTTCAGGATCGTCTGCAAGGTTTCTATCCCATCCATCCCGGGCAACCGAATGTCTAGAAGGACAAGATCAACGAACGTATTCTTCAGAAGCGCGACGGCATCTTCACCGGTCCCCGCAACGAGGACCTCGTATTTCTCAGACAGGATTGTCGTGAGTGAATTCTGCAGAAGGTTGTCGTCATCGACGATCAGTATCCTGTATCGGTACATCGCTCTCCGTCTTCGTATCTATGGGAAATCTGATGATGAAATTTGTTCCTTGATCCGCCACGCTTTCAATGTCGATGGTGGCGTGATGCTGCTCAAGAATTTTATGGGTGATCGACAGCCCCAGTCCGGTTCCCTCCGGTTTGGTCGTAAAGAACGGATCAAATATCTTGGAGATATTCTCCGTCGGTATACCGCTTCCGTTATCAGCCACCGACACCGCCAGCAGACCGCCGTTTTTCGGCGAATGACGTTCGATCGTACTTTTTATACTTATCATACCCCCTGACGGTACCGCATCCATGGCATTAATGAGGAGGTTGATGAACACCTGCTGAATTTTCAGGGGATCAAAAATGATCGGCGAGACCGTTTCATCAAGATCGATGTGGATGCCGATCTTTTTCTTTTTCAGCTGAGAATCAAGAAGTGCGACAGAATCCATGATCACGTCATTGATACAACCGCTCCGCAACGCCGGGATACCGGGCTTCGCGAAATCGTGAATTCCCTTTACCAATCGCTTTATTCTGGTAATACCGGTCAGCGTATCGCTCACGATGGGTCGTATCGTATCATCCATATCGAGTATCTTCGACAACATCTGAACATTAAAGGTAATACTTGCCAGAGGATTTCTGATCTCATGGGCCAAACCGGCGGACAACTCTCCCAGCGAGGTAAGCCGGTCCATTCTCCGTATCATCTCTTCAGCTTTCTTTGCCTCCGTCAGATCCCGAATCAGTACGATGACACCGTTTACCCTTCCGTCATGCCCTTTCAGCAGGGAAGAACT
>CAZCGI010000226.1:0-3534 GCA_964498145.1 uncultured Syntrophaceae bacterium | reverse complement strand
GTTCCATGCAGAAAATCAGCGCCGTATGAGTCGGCGTGGTAAAACGCTGCATCGATGTCTGAACAATAAAGGCAAAAATAGTGGCAAAGATAACACAGATAATGAGGGCCCACAGGATGTCGGGATACCACGTAATAATACCGCTTCCATCTCCGAGGACGACGGCCGCACCGGTACTGCAGATTGCGATTGTACCAAGCTGCATAGCCGTCAGCCAGTAAATGTCCTCCTGCCGGGCATATTCACCGGTAAAAATAACATGGAAGGCAACACATACCGCACACATTCCCGCCAGGAGATCCCCTCCGTTGAAGGACCATGTCCCGTTTGTACAAAGGAAGAAAAGACCGATAACAGCCAGGAGAACTCCTGCCTTCATTGTTTTCGTTACGGCGTGTCCGAAGACAAACGCACCGATAAGCGATACCACAACCACATTCAACCCTGTCAGGAATGCCGTGTTGGATGCGGACGTATACACCAGGGCAATCGTCTGGAATGCAAAGGCTCCGAACAGGAAGGTACCGAGGATAATGCCCCGTTTAACCACTTGCACCGAAACGGGCCGTCGGCGGGCGAGGCAAATGATCAAAAGGAGGATAAAGGCCGGAATAAACCGCTGCGTTAAAAAGACGAAGACTCCAACCTTCGCGATGGCGTCTTTTACCAGGACAAACGTAATGCCCCAGAAAAAGGTAACGATGAGCAGGAAAAAATCGGCACCGATCTTTCCGAACCTATTCTGTTGTTTTTCATTTACTCCATTCATCGCAATAACGACAAGTCAACAAGTTCATATTTCAAATAAAATCTTAATCATGGGAATCACGAGCTACAACAGTGTTCACGAGAACGTTGTTTGAAATTCGGATATTGACATTTGATGGTTATAACTCACTATAACGCATCACCAGGTATATGGACTGGCTAACCTCAGCACAATGATCAAGCATGCCCGTTATAGCTCCTCTCTTTCTCAAACACAATGAAAATCGAATGATAATAACCCTGTGGTTATTTCTACCTTGACAACTAAACACACCGGATAGTAAGTATGTCTAGTTTTTACTACTCTTTTGAAGGAGGAAATTATGAAACTATTCCGTGTCATGGCAGTTCTGTTCGTAGCGGCAAGTCTTTTAGCTATACCAGTGATACCCGGAAGTGCTTTGGCAGCCAAGAAAATATCCATAACGGTTGCAACGGATGCCACCTGGCCACCAATGGAAATGGTCGATGAAAACAAGAACATCGTTGGATTCGACATTGATTTTCTCACGGCCGTTGCCAACGAGGCGGGATTCGAAGTTACATTCAAAAACACCGCCTGGGATGGAATTTTCGCCGGCATCGCCGCAGGCAAGTATGATGCAATCATTTCATCGGTGACGATCACTGAGGAACGACAGAAAACAATGGACTTTTCTCTTCCCTACATCAACGCCGGTCAGATTCTCGTCGTAACCAAGGACTCGAAAGCACTGAAGCTGGCGGATTTAAAGGGCAGCAAGGTAGGTGCACAGATCGGAACAACCGGATCTTTTGAAATCAAAAAAACAGAAGGCGTAGAACTGAAGGCCTACGACGAAATCGGCCTTGCATTCGAAGACATGGCGGCGGGCCGCATCAGCGGTATCGTGTGCGATACGCCAGTTGCGGCAAATTATGCGCTGCAGCGTGAAGAATACAAGGAAAAATTCAAAATCGTCGGCGAACCGTTTACCGATGAATATTACGGTGTCGTCGTACGGAAGGGAAACAAAAAGCTTCTCGATCTTATTAACAAAGGAATCAAAGCCGTCCAGGAAAAGGGCATTAATAAGCAACTGGAGAAGAAGTGGCTGAGATAAAAGACAAACAAACCGATGCGGACAAACAAAAACAGACCATCATTGCCATCACCGACGGCCCGGCGATTCCAATAAAAAGAGACGTCGGACTTTTTACCGCATGGAGAGTCGCTTTCTTCGGGGCTCTCGCCATCATCGCGTACCTGGCATTTGTTCACCGGGATCCTTACTGGGAGATTCTGCAATTTCTCCCGGACGGGATCCTGGTTACCTTCCAGGTTACCATCGAATCGATTGTACTGGCCCTGATCATCGGACTCTTTACCGGACTGGGAAGAATATCAAAAAACAAAATCATTAACGGCATTGCATCACTGTATGTTGAAGTCATACGTGGCATTCCACTGCTTGTTCAACTTTTCTATATCTATTTTGCCCTTGGCCGGTTTGTCAATCTCCCTGCCATGGCAAGCGCCGTCATCGCCATGGCCGTCTGTTACGGGGCATATATGGGAGAAATATTCAGAGCAGGCATCGAATCAATTCCCCGGGGACAGATGGAAGCGGCACGCTCACTGGGGATGTCGTACCAACAGGCAATGATTCATGTAATTCTGCCGCAGGCCTTTAAGACCATTCTTCCTCCTGTCGGTAATGAGTTTGTGGCGCTTTTAAAAGATTCATCCCTTGTTTCGATTCTTGCCGTTTCGGACCTGCTCAGGAGGGGACGTGAATTTGCATCGGAATCGTTTACATATTTTGAAACGTACACCATGGTCGCCCTCGTTTATCTCGTCATTACCCTCATTTTATCAAAATTGGTCAGCATTATGGAGGAACGAATAAGTGTCGACTAGCAGCAACGCGATTGTCCAGATACGAAATGTTTATAAATTCTTCGGATCACTGAAGGCCCTGGACAATGTTTCCCTCGAAATCTACGACGGCGAGAAAGTCGTTATCATCGGGCCGAGCGGATCAGGGAAAAGTACGCTCCTTCGATCAATCAATCAATTGGAAAAAATCGATGCGGGACGAATTATCGTTGACGGATACTCGGTTCACGACGAAAAAACCGATATTAACAAGGTCCGCGAAGAAGTCGGCATGGTATTTCAGTCTTTTAATGTTTTTCCGCATAAAACGGTTTTAGACAATTTGAATCTCGCCCAGACTGTCGTCCGAAAGCGATCCAAAGCAGATGCAACAAAAATCTCTATGGAATTACTCAAAAAAGTCGGGATCACCGACAAGGCCGATCAGTACCCGGGAAAGCTGTCGGGAGGTCAGCAGCAGCGGGTCGCCATCGCGCGCGCCCTGGCAATGAAGCCGAAAATCATGCTGTTCGACGAGCCCACGTCGGCGCTTGACCCCGAAATGATCGGCGAGGTTCTGGATGTTATGGTCAAACTGGCTGAAGAAGGCATGACCATGATCGTCGTATCGCACGAAATGGGCTTCGCCCGGGAGGTTGCCGATCGGGTTATCTTCATGGACTACGGAGCGATCATCGAAGTTGGAACGCCCGACCATTTCTTCACCAATCCCACCCATGACCGAACGAAGTTATTCCTGAGTCAGATACTGTAGATGCCGCCGGTCACCGGATCTCCGTTGTCGACCCCATGTGGACCCGGAAAGCGCTTCACGAGGGTGAAGCGTGCCGGAATCAGAAGACAGGCTCAAGGAACAAGCAACTGTGTCCCTTGTCAACAATAAATTAAGTTTTAGCAGTCGGGAGGAG
>CAZCGI010000225.1:0-3537 GCA_964498145.1 uncultured Syntrophaceae bacterium | reverse complement strand
CCAGGGGACTCGTAAAGAAAGAGCCTTCACCGACTCCCCGGGCTTTTCCCTCCGTTGTTTTTACCGGCTCGGTTGCATTAATCGAAACAAATGAGAACAGAATCACCACGAGGATCAACAGTCCGTTCAGCAGAATTTTTCTCTTCATACCCTCATACATACCTTTCAGCACAGAAATCGTTTTTTAATATGGCCCATGATCATAGCAGAGTCTCCTCTCCCGGGCGAGGTTTTTCTCCCATAACTAAATAACACCAGTTCATTATCATGAAACAGGATATTCGGAATCTTGGATGTATTACCTTGACCACAACAGAGAGATCTGAATGGTGTGACCTTCAACATCGTGTGCCGACATTATCTCCGTTCGTCTTTGAAACCACCGGAGTACTTCCCTGTCAGCGCTGTCCGACGGCATTCAATGACTCGGCCACCTCAAGGGCAGCACCGTACAACGCTTTTATATCATTGAGCCTCGCGCCCAGATCAAGGCTGATCTTAATCTGCCATCGCCCGACCTGAAACAGGGCCCGCCGTTCATCTGCCAGCCTTCCGAAGCGCAACAGTATGTCCCCGGCCTCGTGAATAATGTGAGCACATCGGTCGCTGTCAGCGTTTCGACAGTGAATGGAAAAAGCATCTCCGATCCCCGGAACCATTAGTTCTTCCAGGCGCTTTGTCCCGGAAAATTGTGTATCAAAGGGAAATCCCGTCGTTGGTCGTTCACGGTTGGTCAGAACAAAGGAAACAGGCAGCGGTCGATCAAAGGAAACAAACATCATCAAATCCGATACATCATAACTGGCATCCTCCCATCGCGATACCCAGATCCGCGAGCGAGAGGTTTTCGATTCCGCAACCCATCCCTTGGAGAAATTAAATCGCATGGTCATGCCGAGCATGTCGGCAATCTCGTCCATACGCTCTCGGTCCTCGGTTCCCATTGCGACCAGACTTGCCGCGAGAAAAAAGATCGCCGCAATCAATCCTGAAACCAGCAAAACAGTGTCCATCTTCAGCCTCCTCGATCATATCGAGATTATGGTATCAGAACAGACATACCGTTATCGCCGTTTCGGGGAGTACACCTCCGTCTAGGACTCTCTACCGTCACCGGCATTTATCATATCTGATGCTCCCGTTTCAATCGTTCGGCCATGTTCTTACCGTCATTCCATGCTTTCCCGACACATGCACCTACCGACCAGTATCGGTTATCAGGCATCGAAAGCAGTATCGGCCTCATTTTTTCAATGTCGGGAACACCATCGGTGAGAAACCTCTGCTCCGAATACACACCGACAATGTCGCCGATGAAGAAATGGTTGGTCGGCAGATCAACGGCCCGATACAGTTGACACTCCAAGGTCAACGGACAGGCAGCTATCATAGGAGCAGCCTTCAGGGTTCCATAAAACACATCAAATACCTTCGACTTGTCGACGGTCTTACCGGAAACAAGCCCCACACAATCGGTCACCTCCACCATGTCGATTCCGGGAAAGTTCACACTGAATTCACCGGCTGCAAGAATGGCGGCATGTGATTGATTGCTTTTGTTGACACAAACCCCGAGCAGAGGCGGCTCAAAATTGACTCGGGACAGCCAGCCGAGGGCCATGAAATTGACCCGTCCGTCGACATGCGTTCCAAGAATGGCCTGCGTCACCGGCAGAATATACGTCTGTACATCCACAGGAATCTTGTCCATGGAATTCCTCCTTTTATAATAAGGATAGAACATTATTCAGTCATGGAATGTATCAGCTATTGCTTCAGGCATCAAATGCTGAACGATTGTGAGTATATGACTCGCTTAGATAGGAAAACACCGGATACGGTAATGACCATCGGTAGTCTTTTCAAATGCGAGTCGATGTGTGACGCACGAGGGAATGTCTTCTTCCCGATGGGTCACATATAGAAGGTGCGTTCCGGTGTTGGTTCCGATGTAATCAAGGAGCTGCAGAATCATGTGTCGGTTTGCCCGATCCAATCCCTCGCACGGCTCGTCAAGGATCAGAAGTGTCGGCATTTTTACCATGGCACGGGCCAGAAGAACAAGGCGCTGTTCTCCATACGAACAGTGATCGAATCGTTTTTCAGCCCGATCTTCAAATCCCATGATTGCTAACCACCTCAGGGCCGACTCACGCTGCTTCTCCGAGGCATATCGATAGAGCCCTACTGAGTCGAAAAAACCGGACAGGACTACGTCAAAAATACTGATGCGCCGCCGGTAATAAATCTGGAAATCGACCGAGACGACGCCGATTTGCTTTCTGATGTCTCCGAGGGTCTCGCCAGAACCTCTCCGCCGACCGAACAGACTGACGTCTTGTGCATATGCCTGAAGGTTGTCTCCCGCAATAAGATTGAGCAACGTCGTTTTCCCCGAGCCGTTCGGCCCGACAATGGCCCAGTGTTCGCCCCGGCGCATAGTCCACTGAAGATCCTTGATCACCGGCCTGTCCCCATAGGCCACTGTTATATTATTCATTTCAACGAGCATTTCCGGTCGTGCATCAATGCATTTTTCAGGGCCTGCCACCTCGTGGTGCAAATCACACAATGATGTTTGCCTTGTTTCAAAAATGGGTTCAATCATCTCGCCATTTAAAATTTCATACCGTCTTCCTTTCGCAACGATCGCCGAATCATTTGTACATACGACATGAGATATCCCGGAAGGGATATCCTCGATTCGATGGGCCACGAAAATGATTTGAACACCGTCACCGATCAGCGCATCAATCATTTCAGCAATATGCCTGCGCGACGGTACATCAAGGCCATCGTAAGGTTCGTCCAGAATAAGCAATTCCGGTTCTTTCAGAAGAGCCCGGGCGATGACAACTTTCCTCATCTCTCCCGCAGAAAGAAACCTGATCGGACGATTGAGTAAACGATTCAGGTCAAAGTCATGAACGATTCGTGTCAGGTGATTGAGCTGTGAAGTTTCTCCGTTCGTTCCGGAAATGATAATCTCTCTGGTCGTTGTCAGATCGTTAAAGTTATCGCTGAAATATCTGGCATCGTCCCGATCCGCATCTTCTCTGATCAGGTCACGTTGAAGTTCAAAGGACACATATCCGATAAGCTCTTTCATCGGACGGTTTGAATAAGAAACAATTCTCCCGCGAACAACGGGGGCTTCGCCCGCAAGAGCCCGCACCAGCGTCGATTTACCTGAACCATTGGGCCCGACAACCGCCCAGTTTTCGCCACGGTTAATCTCCCATGATGTGTGCGATAGGACAAATCGATCGAACAGACGAACCGTAATGTCCTCAAGGGTAATGAATTTCTGATTTGTGATAGTCGTTTGTGTCATTCGGTTTCACTCAATTGATGTGAAACCTTATACTATTATGACGGTGCAAACGTCAAGATAACCCGAAGTTTCATCGTGTTAGAGAATATAGAATCCCATTTCGCGAGAAGATGGTGAGCGGGCTACAATTGAGAGTGGCGCTCCTGTGTACAGGATTGAAGGGATATTACTATCCTTGTCCTGACGCCCCGGGACAATAGTCT
>CAZCGI010000224.1:0-3546 GCA_964498145.1 uncultured Syntrophaceae bacterium | reverse complement strand
TTGCAAGTTCGTCATCAAGAACATACCGGGAAGCGCCCCGAAACGTCGTAATGGATTTTTTTTTATCTGACATGGTCCGGTCTTCTCAATGCTCCTTTCATAATATAAAAATGAGGGGGCTAACGGCAACCCCCTCATTCTCCCTGTCCAGAAGGACGTCTCTATATATCATACAGGCCCATAAATTGCCATGGGCATGTTTTGCTTTTAGAGCATTTCGATAGCAGTCGCCATAGAAACGCCGCCTCCTCCGCATAGCGTGGCTAATCCGAGTGATTTACCCCGTTTTTTCATAGCATAAATGAGCGATACCATGATCCGATTACCCGTTGCACCGACAGGATGTCCCAGACCGATTCCGGATCCGTTCACGTTCGTAACATCACGATTCAACCCAAGTTCACGTTCGCATCCGATGTATTGAGCAGCAAAAGCCTCATTCAGTTCTATAAGTTCGAAGTCGTCCAGTTTGAATCCGGATCGGTCGAGGAGCTTTTTCACTGCGGGGGTGGGACTCAATCCCATTACCGACGGATGACATCCCCCGTAACCTACGGCCCTGAACCGGGCGATTGGAGTAAGACCAAGTTCCTTTGCCTTGTCGGCGGTCATAATAATCATAGCACTGGCACCGTCGTTAATGCCCGATGAATTACCGGCGGTAACCTTACCGACTTTTGGTATAAATGCCGCCGGAAGCGATGCGAGATCTTCAATGGTCGCACCGGGACGGAAGTGTTCATCCTTATCAAAGATTTTCGGCGGCTTGCCCCTTTTCTGGGGGATCTCAACGGGAACGATTTCCTCAGCAAAATCTCCCTCAACATTAGCCCTTTCCGCATTATTGTGACTGCGGACAGCCACTTCATCCATCTCTTCGCGGCTGATGTTATGCATCTGGGCGATAAATTCGGCGGTATGCCCCATAATGTACGGTTTACCTTTGAACTTATCCATAATGCCGTCTTTTACCGGTCCTTCTTCGGGGTGCGGAATGAGCCGCGTACCACACATGAGTCCTTCTATCAGCATATCGTCGAAAGAAGTGTTCTGAAGACGGCATCCCCATCGGGCCTTGTTTACGGCATAGGCAACGCCGGACATGTGCTCGACGCCACCGCAGAGGATGACATCCGACAGACCCGCCTGAATCTGAGCCATTCCTGAAATCGTCGCTTCCATACCGGAGATGCATACCCGGTTGACAGTAACCGCCGTTGCGGTTTCCGGGATACCGGCAAGAAGTGCACAATTACGGGCAAGATTCATGGCATCAT
Source organism: uncultured Syntrophaceae bacterium (assembly GCA_964498145.1). Lineage (GTDB taxonomy): Bacteria > Desulfobacterota > Syntrophia > Syntrophales > UBA6807 > DSDU01. Next base: position 2,269 of record CAZCGI010000224.1, on the reverse strand, counting down.
ACGGCGGCATACAGTTGCCGAAACGAACGTCATCTATCAGATCGGCACTGATACCGGCCCGTTTTATGGCCTCTTTCATAATAATAGCTCCCAGATGTGCCGCATGCACACTCTTGAGACTGCCTCCGAATACGCCGATAGGGGTACGACACGCAGAAACGATTACAACATCTTTCATACGATCCCTCCTGTAACTATTTAATTTTTTATTGATCAACGGTCGATTTCCTCATGGTACAACATTCATTGGAAAAGGAAATACATCTACACGATTGATATCCAAGTTTCCACTTCAGATCCTGACCGCGAGAAACCGATCTTGTTTATTGGTAGTACCGGTTTGCATAAGTAATGCCAGTTTCAAATTTAAAATATGTTTTTGATAATCGTATGCTTATATAGATCCATCCCACGGATATGCGAATGAAAAGTGTCATTATTTGGTCAAATGTTGATATTTACCATGTAATAGAAACCGAGCAGAAAAAACTACTCCGTTGAGATGTGAAAACTGTCCGGATAATGTGAGTCCCGGGAAAACAGGACCATGTAATAAAAACCCCCGTGCCCGCAAAAGAGGGCACGGGGGTAAAACGGTCATGGTAGTCCCACGGGGAATCGAACCCCGGTTTCCGGCGTGAGAGGCCGGAGATGGTCATTTACCCCTCTTTACCTCACCTTCAAAATACACCCATATATCACAATATGTTACAAAGATCATTTTCTCTCGACTTACTCATTTTTACCTTGATTTTCACAAAATGTGTGGGGTATAGTGTGGGGTAGATAAACCGACAAATTTGGGAACTTTTTTTCTTAAAAGCCAGTAACGAACTTACCCCAGAGCGATTAATAGTTTATTAATATAAACAAGTGGTTAATGTAACTGCCCATTCATGAAAAACATGACGTTGCGGCTTTTTTAGGAGGTGATGAAAATGCCCGCAGAAAAACGCTACAAAACAAGATATCCTGGTGTTTATTATGTGATGGGTACCGCAGTTGCAACGGGAAAGCCCGAGAAGATTTATTATATCCGATACCGGAAAGACGGGAATCCCATCGAAGAAAAAGCGGGCCGCCAGTATCAGGACGATATGACACCCGCGCGGGCAGCTCAACACAGAGCGAAAAAGATCGAGGGGAATGAGCCCACAAACAAAGAAAAGCGTGAAGCTCTGGAAGCGGCGAAAAAAGCCCGGGAAAGCAAATGGACCATTGACCGATTGTGGGAAGAATATAAGGCGACACTGACAAACGAGAAAAGTAAGTATATTGACACTGGAAGATACGAAAAATATCTTAAAGAGCGTTTCGAGAGCAAAGAACCACACGAGTTAATACTGCTTGATGTTGACCGTATCAGGCTGAAATTATCGAAGACATTATCACCCCAGACGGTCAAGCATGTTCTCACTCTCTTGGATAGAATTATAAACTTCGGAGTGAAAAGGAACCTATGCACTCCCCTTTCTTTTCACATCAAGAAACCCCAGGTCAACAATATGAAAACGGAAGACCTGAACACGGAGCAGCTTAAAAACCTTCTCGATGCCATAGAAAAAGATGACAATATCAACGCAAAAAACATTATGAAGCTTGCCCTATTCACTGGTATGCGGCGCGGCGAAATGTTCAAGCTGAAATGGAGCGATATCGATTTCGATAGAGGATTTATTCATATCCGGGATCCGAAGGGCGGCAGTGATCAGAAAATACCACTCAATGATGCTGCTCGAGAACTGTTAGAGACACATCCGAGAGAAAAGAGCGAATTTGTATTCCCGGGGCGAAACGGACGGTTGAGAGTGTCCATAAACCAAGCTGTAAACCGCATTAAAGACAGGGCAGGCCTTCCGAAAGACTTCAGGCCACTACATGGCTTGAGACACACCTACGCATCAATGCTCGCCTCTTCCGGACAGGTCGATATGTATACCCTGCAGAAGCTTTTAACCCACAAGAGCCCGATGATGACGCAGCGATATTCTCACCTTCGGGATGAGGCATTGAAGAAGGCTGCAGATTTAGCTGGAAGCATAATTACCACTGCAGCCAAGGAAAAGGATCGTAAAAACAAAGAGGCAGTAAACGGTAATGATTGAGAGTCCGATTAACTTGATAACCTTGCGACAGAATCTTTAAAGTTACGGTGTTCGTTAGTACCACAGCCATGATGTCGCCGGTGAATAGAATAGATATCAAAGAGCATGATGAGTTGATATTTATTTTATTTCTTGATAATGGGTTATTAAACCATTTGTGAGAA
>CAZCGI010000223.1:0-3552 GCA_964498145.1 uncultured Syntrophaceae bacterium | reverse complement strand
AGTATAAATGTCATCAACGACACCTTGAATCAATAACTGCTCATCTGAAGTCATATCTCGAGTCGGAGAGCCCGGATCTTGATATTTACGACTTTTGATAACGGTGGATTTCAATCCTATTTTTTCCAACAATTCCTTCATCTGGGGGAATTGGGCAATAACACCGATACTTCCCGTAATCGTTCCAGGATTTGCGACGATTTTCTCTGCAGCACTGGCGATGTAGTACCCCCCCGAGGCTGCCACAGACCCCATGGAAACAACTATTTTTTTATTTTTTCTAACTTCCAGGATTTTATCATATACTTCTTGGGCGGGAACAACCGGTCCCCCCGGTGAATCGATCCTGATCACAATCGCCTTGATATCATCGTCTCGATCGTATTCTTCAAGCTGGTCGTTGATTTCCTTGGCTTCGTTGATAACGCCCTTGATTACGACGACGCCGACTTTATCCTTTAATGAGATGACCCGGTCTTCACCAGTAAATGAAGCCACAAAATAGGTAATGATAAAGAACACCACTCCTATAATCAGAATAAGTAAGAGCCCATAAATAATCGGGTGTTTTCTCATTGACCGGAATTGTCCCTCTTATACATCCAATATTTTGAGACCTGCAAGGGCTTTCCCGAGACTGGAGGAGACCTTTTCCTTGTTATTTACGTAACTTTTCATGGACGATTCTTCAGAGGTGGTCTCATAATCTTTGATGCTCAATCCCAGTTTCCGATTCTTTGCATCAATGTTTTTCACAACAGCTGTAACCGTTTCACCGACTGTATACATTTCCTTGGCCGATTTTACCCTTTTCTGGCTCAATTCCGACACATGAACCAATCCTTCAATACCTTCTTCGACCTCAACGAAAACCCCGAAATCGGTAACATTCGTAACATTACCGGTTATAGCCGAACCGATGGCATATTTGATACTCAACTCTTCCCAGGGGTCGTTTTCCAGCTGTTTGATTCCCAGAGAAAATTTCTCATTTTCAACATCTACATTCAAAACAACGGCTTCAATCTCATCACCCTTCTTGTACAATTCAGAGGGGTGCTTCACCCTTTTTCTCCAGGAAATATCCGATACGTGTACTAAACCGTCAATTTCATCATTTATTCCGACAAATATTCCGAAATCGGTAATATTTCGTATTTTCCCTTTTACAACCGTTCCGGCCGGATACTCCTCTTTCAACGCCTCCCAGGGATTTGGCATCGCTTGTTTAAATCCGAGAGAAATTCGTTTATTCTCCGAATCTATTTCAAGGATCATAACGGACACGCTATCTCCGATTGCCACAACTTTGGAAGGATGCTTCATCTTCTTAGTCCAGAACATCTCCGAGACATGCACGAGACCTTCGACACCCGGTTCCAACTCGACAAAAATACCATAATCCATGATATTAACTACTTTGCCCTCTACAATGGAACTGATGGTATATTTTTCGGTAATTGTATGCCAGGGATTATCAAACATCTGTTTGAGTCCAAGTGATACCCGTTCAGAGTCTCTGTCGAAAGACAATACTTTTACTTGTACCTGATCACCTCTCGAAAAGGATTCCGATGGGTGTTTTATTCTTCCCCATGACACATCCGTCACATGGAGTAAACCATCTATTCCGCCAAGGTCTATAAACAGACCGTAATCTGTAATGTTTTTTACAATTCCTTCAACTATTTTGCCTTCTTCCATACTCTCAAGGGTCTTCTTCTTTTCTGCGTCGCGCTGTTTTTCAAGTACGGATTTTCTCGAGAGGACAACATTGTTGCGTTTTCTGTCATATTTTAGAATATGAAAATCGAGTGTTTGGCCCACATATTTATCGTAATCCCTTACCGGACGAACATCTACCTGAGAACCTGGAAGAAATGCTGGTATTCCGATATCGACGGAGAATCCACCCTTGACTCGCTCTGTAACACACCCCTCAATGACTGCTTTCGCATCGCAAGCATCTTTGATGTCATTCCAGACTTTTGATTTCACTGCTTTGAAACGTGAAAGGATCAGGCTGTCTTCTTTCTTTCTGTCGACAACAACTTCGATTTCATCGCCTTCCGCTACAGTTATCTTACCGTCTTTATCAAGTAATTCCTCAACTCTGACCTGTCCTTCGGTTTTATAACCAACATCGACCATCACAACATCGGGATTTATCTGTACGACTCTGCCGATCAGAATCTCTCCGTATGGCACGTCCTGCAGGCTTTGCTCATACAGATCGCCAAAGCTCATGGCATCTTCCATCTGTAAGACCTCATCGGGACTATCTGAGCCCATCTGTTGTGATGCACTTTCGATGTTTTTGTTTTCATTTTGTTCTTCTACATTGACGTTTTCTTCGTTAACCATTAAACGACTACCCCCTGACATTAATATAACTAACCTCGGATAGGGCAGGAGTAACACAGTGATAATAAAATATCAAGCTAATTCAAGAAGAATACTGCCTTCAACGACAGTCATTATGCACCGTTACCACAACGTTCTTCAATAATCCGTTTCATTGTATCAACGACCTCGGCAACGTCACGAAATGTACTATCGATAATGACGGCATCCTCCGCTGCCCTGAGAGGAGCTATGGATCGCTCTGAATCCTGCTGATCCCGAACCTGCAAGCTCTGGAGTATTTCTTCGAGATCAACGTTTTCCCCCCGCTCGATGAGCTCTTCGTATCGCCGTCTTGACCGTTCGATTACATCGGCAACGAGATAGAATTTTATATCGGCATGAGGAAAAACAACCGTTCCCATGTCACGTCCTTCAGCTACAACGCCGCCTGCCCTGCCGACCTCCTGCTGTATTGAAAGGAGGGTTTCCCGTACTACAGGAACAGCGGATATCTGTGAAGCAAGAAAACCGATTTCCTCTGTTCTGATTTCTTCCGTCACATCGTCACCATCGACAATGATTCGGATTCTTCCATTGATTGTTTCGAGGGATATGACTATTTCATTACATAATTTCGAAAGATGCTCAACATCATCCGGCATAATTTTTTTCTCATGGACCCGATAAGCGATTGCACGGTACAGCGCGCCGGTGTCCAGATAAACATAGGATATTTTCTCGGCCAGCGTTTTGCTGACAGTACTCTTTCCGGAACCTGCTGGCCCATCAATCGTAATAACAAGTTGACGTCTCATTTTTAAATATTTGCTATCCTCGTTTCTATGCGATTGATTAGCGGCAATTTATATCTGATTATCTCAAAGCTCAACGCAGCAATAACAACGCCAAATCCATCAAAAAATACATCAATAACAGATGAATACCGCCCCGGGACAAACGACTGATGCCATTCATCTGATATACCGTATGCAAAGCCAATGATTATTGTTGTTATAATCGAGCGTCTCGCCACAGCCGTTCGCGGCGAGGTTGTAACGACCCGCATCAGAAGATATCCCAGGATATAGTACTCAACCGCATGGAGCAGCTTGTCATAATCGAATAGAAACGATAATTCTTCCGGTTGTTTTGACAGTGATGAAAGAAGGAAGATAACGCAGGCGTATATTACCAGCGGGCCAATAT
>CAZCGI010000222.1:0-3602 GCA_964498145.1 uncultured Syntrophaceae bacterium | reverse complement strand
GTGGCTTTAAGCAGAGGAAAAGTTAATGCAGTCAACGAAACGGTCGTTGACGAATTGACCGACTGTTTCAGGCAGTTGGCGGAAGATGACGATACCAGAGCGATTATCTTAACGGGAGAGGGAAAGTTTTTTACTTTCGGATTTGATATCCCGGAATTTCTGAGTTACTCAAGAGAATCTTTCGTGCGCTATCTTACCAAATTTACCGGTCTCTATACTGATATCTTTCTGTTTCCCAAGCCCGTTGTGGCCGCCTTGAACGGGCACACCATCGCCGGGGGATGCATGCTTGCCATATCATGCGACTATCGACTGATGGTACCAGGGAAGTCGAAGATTTCCCTGAATGAGATCAACTTCGGGTCTTCCCTGTTTGCGGGCAGTGTGGAGATGATGAAGTTCTGGGTTGGTGCGAAAAATGCCGAACGGGCCGTCTTTACTGGTGGTATGTACAGTCCGGACGAAGCACTTCGGATGGGTCTGATCGATCAGATTGTTGTTCCAGAAAAGCTTGATGCCGAAGCTGACAAAGTGGCCCGCCACTATGCAGAAAAAGACGGCGCGGCATTCAAAAGTATTAAATATCTTGTCCGGAAATCTTTGGCGGATGACTTCATTAGAAAAGAGCAGGAATCAATCAGCGAATTCGTTGATATCTGGTATTCGGAAAATACATGGAAGAATCTGCAGGACAAGGTGATCCACGGCTGAGTTGTCGAAGATAAAGCTTTCACCTGTCGATGATCAATGGTTCGGGATTCATGATGGAACGTAACTCTTGACCCGTGTGAGAAGTTTCTCAAGCGGCTACCCACGGTATAGAATCCTAACCTGGAAAGTATCCTGAGCCATGTGCCTTTCCATTAAAGTATACATTTGGCGTATATTATTAAATCCAATCACATCGGCATCTCCTCCTTGTTAAAAGAGGAGATGCCTCTCTTTGTTCATCCTTACATTTTCCCCGTCTCTGACGTGCATTAAAGATCACTGACGGCTCATCGAGTGATCATACCATTGACAGATTTATATGGTTCGGGCATAGTTGTTCGCCGGAGGCGGCTTCATGGCCCTCATCGAAAACCCAGTGTCCGGTTTTCAAAAACCATCAAAGGAGGTAGCAATGACGGCTGCTCGTTCCAAACAAAGATTATTGATTATTTCCATTATACTATTGTTGTTTCTATTGTCCGGCTGTATGGGCAAATCGGGTATGGTACTGCTGAAAAAGGATGTTCTCTATGAGGAAGAAGGATTTAAATCCGTTGTTTTGTGGCGGCTGAAAATTGTAGACCAAACAGGTGACTTCAAGAAATGTTATCCGACGTTTATCGCACTTGATCAGCGGGATTTATTCAATAGATTGATGAACAAAGAAGACAACTGGACCGAAAAGGATGGGGCAGCATATTACGACGGGACGTTTATGACGCAATCAAGGCCCGGTACCTGTACAATCGAGAGTATACGCCTTCCCCTCGGAACCAGCATCTCCGGGGGTGTCTATACGAAAGGAACGAAAACCAGCACATACTTTGATATCGATGTTGATAAGTCGTGGGTGATCCCTCCGGGAAAGGTTTTATATCTGGGGGAGTTTGTCGTCAATATCCTGAAAAGAGAAATTATTCAGGGACGGGGAAGTGTCTATACATACAACGTGACTACCAGCCGAAACCGGGAAGGAGTGGATTCCAGTGCGCGCATATTCCGGGAGCGGTATCCGGACATTTCCGGCCATTTTAAGAACGATGCAGAAAGTGCCGTATCGCTGCTGCTGAACGAATCATTCAGCATGTTGAGTTATCGGCGCGGTTGGGCCAAGAGAGTAAATGATGAAAAATACGATGCGTATATCAGCACGGCCGGTGAATATGTTATAAATACAAAGACAAATACCAGTGCCATTGTCGGTATCAGACCGTTATTTATCCTGCCCGACAGGTGTGATATTGAACTGGTGAGCACGTGGAAATCCGGTATGGACAATCGCCCGTATGGTCTCTTGATCGGCACTGATCTCAAAGACTTTTATCGGTTTGCTGTATCGGCGGACGGTCATGCGAAAGCTTCCCGCTACATAAACGGAACTATCCAATCCAATTCTGTGAGTCTGAAAGACGGTGGAGCCGTCAGGAGTGACGGTATAAGAAAAAATTTACATAAGGTCGAGGTGCGGGGAGATACGCTCCGCTATTATGTCAATGGCAATCTTGTGGGAGAAATTGACAGCAGGCTAAAACGAAATCAGTGGTTTGTCGGGGTGACCGTCAGCGATCGACAGGAGGTTACCTTTGACGATTTGAAAATTACTGAACGATGAAGCGGTTGAATGTGTCAACGGTCCAAATGAAACAATTGTAAAGGATATCGGTCAAAACCGGTGAGCGATACGGGAGCATGGTATGAGTCGTCATAACAGCAACCGTAACATTTGTTATACATTCCCGTTGTATCGGGACAAACCCATAATGCACCGTACTATGTACTCAACCTGGTTGCTCACATCCTGTCATTTATGAAAAACAAGAGGCTGAATCTGGGAACGGGTTCTATTGGCCCGTTGCTGTTGAAGATGAGTTTGCCGGCGATTACGGCGAATGTCGTCGTGGCCTTCTATAATCTGCTGGACGTCTTCTGGCTTTCCCGGATCGGTTCGAAGGCCGTGGCCGCCTTGACCGTGTGCTTTCCCATTCAGATTCTCCTGGCCGCCATCGGCATCGGCACCGGCGTGGGAGCTGCGTCATTTGCAGCACGAATGTTTGGTGCCGGTCACACCGCTGAGGCGGAGAAGGTGGCCGGGCAGACGATCTTTCTTTCCGTTGTTCTTGGAATCGTTGTACTTATTCCCTGTGAAATCTTTCCCGAACAGATTCTTCGTTTATTCGGTGCTACCGATGATATCCTTCCACTTTGCACCATGTACCTCACGACGTATATTTTCTGTGCCCCCTTCATGTTTTTTTCGATGATGGGAAATAACGTGCTCCGAGCGGAAGGAAACCCCAATCTGGCGATGTTCGCTGTTTTTGTCCTGGCATGTACCGGCGCCGTGCTCGATCCGCTTTTTATTTTCGGCATAGGTCCATTCCCGGAAATGGGTATAAAGGGAGCCGGATGTGCTGCCATCTGCGCCTATTTCCTGTCGGCTCTTCTGTGTTTTGTATTCTTTTCATCGGATCGATCGGAGTATCGGATAACCCGGCGGAATCTTATCCCCGATATACCGGTTATCCTGTCGGTATACCGTGTCGGTTTCCCGGCGTTTATCATGAACCTCAGTATCAGTGTTGTCATAACCGTCTATAATCATGTTTTGGGTGGGTACGGAGCACAGGCAGTTGCCACTTTTGGAATTATCTTCCGACTCAACGGTATTATCATTTTTATTCTCTTCGGAATCGGGCACGGCGTGTTGCCCATGGTGGGATTCAATTATGGCGCCGGCTTCTATGAACGATTGCAGCAGACCGTGGTCACCGCCGTCAAATGGGCTGTAGCGGTTGCCGGTGTGAGCATCCTGGCGGCCTTACTGTTTACAGAACCCATCATCGCTGTATTTACCAGCGATCAAAATCTCCTGGCCGTTGCAGTGCCGGCCA
>CAZCGI010000221.1:0-3605 GCA_964498145.1 uncultured Syntrophaceae bacterium | reverse complement strand
TCATCCGAACCGTGGGGATGCCGATTTCATTCCTCGTGAGATCAACAGCAATAACCTTGTGGAAACCACGGTCATATAGTTTTTTGATCATGGTTTTGATATCCAGCAAAATATCGTCACTGTAATCGGCATTCAGATCGTGGAGATATTTTTGCGCATAAGCACAAAAGCGGAAGTCCTCCTGGTGGGTTGTTGCATCGGGATTATCAAAATATGAGAGCTCCAAGCTTTCAATTCCGAATTTCTGGATATAAAGACCGCGTGTCGTTGCAATTTCAAGCAATGCTCTGACAAAAGCTACTTTCGGATCGAGATGGGCACCGAAACCATCAATCGGCATCAGTTTCTGGTACACAAGGTCATGTGAAAAAGCGGCGATAACGGGAACTCCGATGTCGGATGTGATGTCTTTGGCGACAATTTCAATTTCTGCCTGACTGAATTTTTCGATGATGTCAATAATGAATAAGTTGTCCTGGTGACCATCGATAAGAAGAGCGTCGCTTGGTTCTTCGATAAATTTAGTAATACTCCAGGCATCCCGTTCGATGACCTCTGCCAAGGCATGGGATACCGCTTCCTCAATCGTATTCCCAGCAGCGATGCCGTTCGTATGGGTGTTGATCAATGGTGGATTGTCGAGATGATAGGGATGAAAAACGGTACATGCCGGAACGAGTATCTCAGTATCATTAACAAGGTCGAATCCCCATGTCCAGTAGATCTTCCGGTCATGGTTGTAACGACTGAATTGAGGGAGAATAAGCTCTTCGGGATTGAGTACGGAATAGCGTTTTACCAGATTGTTATAACTTTCCAGGACAAGACCTTCCCTATAGTCATGCCTGAACTCTGATGCGTAACGCTCCGCTGATTCCATGGATAACGAAACCTGGGCCTGTATTTTCGAGAGACCCTTTCCGGTATGATCAGTCAGTGAATAATCGGGACGTATTCTGTGGCAGGTAAATACGGGAATGCCGATTCTGTCCAGATCGGTCACTTCACCAAAGTTTTTCATACCGATCGTTTCTTTCATCGTTTCGACAAAATTCAAGGTTTCGTCAGGTGTTCGCGATCGGTGGGTTTCGAGGATGTAAGCTTTCGGGCATTCTTTCAGAGTTATTACAGCCATAAGAATTCTCCCGTGAAATTGCAATCGCCTGAAAATCTCATACTGTAAAACAGATTTAATGTAAAGCAATGATTGAAATCTATTTTACTCCGGAGTATCGGCATGACAATGCACTGAACAGCGAGGGCATCAACCAATGCATGCGGCGGAGAACTTCACTATGGAAGAGTATTTATTGACTTTTCACTATCATGCAATTATGGTTACAGACCACGTGATGGAAAGCGATTCGTCACCGTCATTGTATATTATCGCATGCGTTTATAACTGACCGGAGGGTATCATGAAGATTACTGTAAAAAAAGGTGAATTGCAAAGCAGCACAACCGATTCAATTGTTGTCGCATTATATGAAGATGATGAGAAACTTGAGGGAACTGCACGAGATGTGGATGCAGCTTGTGAAGGTCTGATCGGTTCTTTTATGGCAAGCGGTATATTCAAGGGAAAGCTGTACGAAACAGCGACGGTCACAACAAGAGGGGTGATTGCACCGGGTGTCGTCATCGTTCTCGGGCTCGGCAAAAAGAGCGATTTTAATCGGGATAAACTGCGAGGGGCATTTTCAAAGGCGGCACAAAAGATACGGGAATTGAATCTGGAGACGTTTGCTGCATCGATCGATACCCGATATGCAGATCTTTCCCTTGAAGTGATCGCCCGAACGGTTGTTGAAGGTGTTCTTCTTGGCCTTTACGAATTCAATCCTTTTAAGACAGTCAATCGTGATGAAATTAAAACCGTTAGCGAATTTGTTATCATGGAACCGAAGACGGCGACGGTGAAGAAAATTCGACTCGCCGCGGATAAAGGTGAGAAAATTACCCGGGCTGTCTATTATACAAGAGATCTTGTTGCCACACCGTCTAACGAAATGACACCCTCGATCCTGGGGCAACGGGCGAGGGAGATGGCCCGGAAGAGAAATATCAAGGTCACCGTCATCAATGATGCGACAATGAAAAAGCAGGGCATGAATGCACTGCTCGGGGTAGCCCGGGGCAGCCACGAAGCACCGAAGCTGATTATCATGGAATATTATGGTGCAGGTAAGTCTGAACGTCCTATAGTTCTTGTCGGGAAGGGGATAACTTTTGACAGCGGAGGAATCTCCATTAAACCGGCTGCGGGGATGGAGGACATGAAGGACGATATGGCTGGAGGCGCAACAGTTATCGGTATTCTTGCAGCCGCCGCCGACCTGCAGCTTCCGGTGAACATTGTCGGTGTCGTTCCTGCAACTGAAAATCTTCCCGGCGGAAGTGCCTATAAGCCGGGAGATGTTCTGAAATCAATGTCCGGAAAGACTGTTGAAGTCATCAGTACCGATGCGGAAGGTCGATTGATTCTGATCGATGCGTTTACCTATGCAGAACGATATAAACCGGTGGCAATGATCGATCTGGCAACGCTGACCGGCGCATGTGTTATCGCCCTTGGCGATCTGATCGTCGGCATGATGGGAAATGATGACGACCTGAAAAACAAAATTCGTCAGGCCTCGGAATCAACGGGAGAAAAGGTGTGGGAGCTGCCGCTGCCCGAAGAGTATGAGGAACTGATAAAAAGCGACGTAGCGGATTACAAAAACGTCGGCGGACGATCGGCCGGTGCTATCACCGCGGGTATATTTCTCTCAAAGTTCGTCGGCGATTATCCATGGGTTCATCTTGACATTGCCGGTCCGGCGCTGCTGTCAAAGGGCCGGCCGTATATTCCGAAAGGGGCAAGCGGGATTGGTGTCCGGCTCATTGTGGAATTATTGGAAAACTGGGTAAAATGAAATCAATGAACTCCCTTTTGACGATCAGGGATTTGAAAACATATTTTGAAACGCGAAACGGTACTGTTAAAGCCGTTGACGGAGTCGATCTGTCAGTCAACCGGGGCGAAACGCTGGGTGTCGTCGGTGAGTCGGGATGCGGAAAAACTGTTCTTGCCCTTACGATCATACGACTGATCCCCATCCCGCCGGGAAAGATCGTATCCGGGTCCGTTCTCTTCAATGATGTCGATCTCCTTCGTCTTTCCGAGGAAGAAATGCGTCGTCTGCGGGGTAATGACATTTCCATGATATTTCAGGAGCCCATGACCTCGCTCAATCCGGTTCTGAAAATCGGAGAACAGGTTGCCGAAGTCATTCAACTTCACCGGGACGTATCGAAACATGAAGCCCTGGATCATGCCGTGGAAATGCTGCGCCTCGTCGGCATGCCGTCGCCGGGAGAGAGGATAAATGATTACCCGCACCAGATGAGCGGCGGTATGCGACAGCGTGTCATGATTGCAATGGCCCTTGCCTGCAATCCCTCCTTAATGCTGGCGGATGAGCCGACAACCGCCCTCGATGTGACAATTCAAGCGCAGATACTGGAGCTGATCAATCAATTGAAAGAACGGGTCGGAACATCAGTCGTCTTAATTACCCACGATCTCGGTGTTGTTGCCGAAGCCTGTCAATTTGCCGCAA
>CAZCGI010000220.1:0-3648 GCA_964498145.1 uncultured Syntrophaceae bacterium | reverse complement strand
GGATTGATCCGTCGAAATCGATGGTATTCCGCCATTTTTTCTCGATCGCCGGGAACGATAAAATCTATCCACTTCAGCTTTCCTACCATTTCATTTTTTGAATAGCCGGAGATCGCTTCAACTTCGGCATTGGCCACCGATACAATCATGTCTTCCTCACTCACGATCATTGCAGTTCCTGTCGTTTCAAAGATCGTTCTATAGACGGCCTCCGACCATTTCAGGTCTTCTTCCAAATTCTTCAGTCTTGCTATTGCTTCTTCCAACTCCGAAATTCGACTTCGTAATTCAGTCAGTTCACCCACGACCCGCCCCTTGCTTCTTTCTTTGTTTGCCATTGCCGACTCCGGAAATAGTAACCCCCAATCCGAATTCAAACCATATCTATCTTATGCGGCAAGCCGCACATGATGAATTTATAAGGCAAATGGCTCACTGCCGGTGATTATGATATCGACGTCAGCGACGTCAGAAAAAAAACACTTGTTTGCAGCCAATGCTCGTGTGTCCGACATGTTTGGTCAGGCACCGTCAACCGGGCATTGTCTCTTTCAGAGAAGTCAACATGCTATGCCTTTTCCTACCCTCGTACCTTGACTCTCGGCTTCTAATGCCGCCCTTCCTCGCCTATCCCCTGTTGCCGCTGATCTTCAGCGTATCTCCGAAAGCTCATTCCAACATCAACGCAGAAAACGCGGTTCATGTTAGCCAGAAATCGAATAAATGTTCAACACACCACATCTTTTACTACATGAATTTTTTTTTGTCCAAAGGTTAAGTGTTTTTATTGATCGTTGCGATTGCCGGGGAAATTAATCTTTGATCATTTTATTTTTCTTCAGATAGTGGGCCATCGTTTCAGCAAGCAGAGCATAGCCCCGGTCATTCGGATGAATATAGTCGGCTTTGAGATTCCCCTGCGAAAGGATCGTAGCCAAAATTGAACCTTCGAATGGCACCTTCATTTTTTCTGCAATATCCTTGTAAAAATCGGCCGTTGAAAGGAGGAGACCGGGTCGCGGAACTCCGATGAGTATAACCAGACTCCCGCTATTCCGTATCATCCGTATCATATGTATGATGTTGCCGGCCGTTTTGTTTGTATCCATTTTCCGGAGAAGATCATTTCCTCCATGACAGAGGATAACCAGGTCAGGTCGCACGGCATCAAGTACTCCTTCCAACCGGTCAAGACCTTCGGCCGACGTTTCGCCGGGAATGCCTGAACGGACAACTTTCCGTTTCACCAGGCGTTCCAGGACTTCGGGATAACTTGCTCCCGGACTCCCGCCGGTTCCGTAGGTCAGACTGTCTCCGAATGCCAGGATGACACCATCACGGGGAACAGGTGTGGACGTCGATTGAGAACAACCCGAGAGAAAAATAACGAAGATCGCTAATGCAACGGCAAATATATAACCGGCATTCTTTTTCATCCTTCCCTCTTTTTCGGACAATAGAAAAATATCGTGAAACGCACAAGCCTTTCGGCTTCCGGGCCCACGCCTTCCCGATGATCTACTCTGAAACCATTGCCTGCAATTCGTCACGAAGATCCTTCAAACGTTCCATATCCTCTTCACTGACCGATGCCTTTCCATGAGCCGAAATACGGTCTCTAAATTTGCCGAGTTCGGCCTCCACGTCACTGATCATCGTGAGCATATGCTCACGGACATCCGGGCGAACCGCCTCTTCGAGGACCACACCGGGAAGTTCTTCCTTTCGTTCAAGTTGCAGCACTTCCCGCCACCGGGGAACGGAAACATCAAGATGGAATTTTTCCCCTATGGCAAGAGCAAGGGCATCGCTTGCCGTCGGTTCTCCATGTATCACAAAGACCCGAGGTCGGGATTTTTCCGTAAAATGACTGACCCACCCGAGGAGATCATCCCGATCCGCATGAGCTGAAAAACCGCCGATCGTATAGACTTTTGCCCTGACGGCAACATTTTCTTTGAAGATCTTGACCGATTTTGCTCCATCGACGATCTGCCGTCCCGTCGTCCCCTGCGCCTGAAAGCCCACAATGATGATGCTTGCACCGGGACGCCACAGGTTATGCTTCAGATGATGTTTTATTCGACCAGCGGTACACATGCCGTTTGCCGATATTATAATTGCAGCCCCTTCTTTCTCGTTGATCGCCATCGATTCTTTCGTGCTGACAGTAAAATGAAGATTGGGCATATCGAAGGGATCAAAGCCCTGCTCAACAATAGCCCTGGCCTCATCATCGTAATATTTCTTATTCTTGCGAAAGATTTACGTTGCCTTTATCGCCAGCGGACTGTCCAGGTAAATGGGAATTGAGGGAAGCAAGCCGGCACGGGAAAACTCACCAAGCAGATACAGAATTTCCTGGGTCCGTTCAAGGGCGAAGGCGGGTATGATTACCTTTTCATTGTTCGATGAAGCATATCGGATCGCCTCAAGGAGTTCCGCCTTACTGTCTTCGAAGGTACGGTGAAGCCGGTTGCCGTAAGTTGATTCGACAAACAGGTAATCAGCATCAATCACCTCATAGGGATCTTTAACGATGAGCTGATTCTGCTTACCTAAATCCCCCGAGAAGACTATTTTCGTCTCATTCCCTTCGTCATCCATCCACAACTCTACAATAGATGATCCAAGGACATGTCCCGCATTCCGAAGGCGAATTTTGATTCCCGGCTCGACCTCCATGATCCGGTCTCTTTCAACAGGAGAAAAATACCGCAGACTGGTTTCGGCATCATCCATCGTGTACAGCGGTTCTACATCTTCTTTCCCCTGCCGTCTGTTTTTGCGCGTCTGCCACTCCGCATCCATTTCCTGAACATGGGCAGAGTCCAGGAGCATTATCTGGCATAATTCAGCTGTCGGTGGCGATGTAATAATTGATCCGCTAAATCCGTCCTTGACCAGTTTGGGAATTCTTCCGCTGTGATCAATATGGGCATGCGTCAGGATCAGCGTCTGTATTTCCGCCGGATCATACCCCCAGTCTTCCCAGTTACGACGCTCCATCTGCTTGCCGCCCTGGAATAAACCGCAATCCACCAGAATTTTCCTACCCTGAGAATTTTCGATAAGATAATTTGATCCGGTTACCGATTGTGCCGCTCCAAAACAGGTTATTTTGATCATGCTATAGTCCTCTCTTTTGAAAGTGATCATCTCGTGCAGGAAATTCACACGTCTGGATTCTTTTCATCGCCTATTCAAATACAGTTTGTCAACATTATTGCGGGGAAAAGTGGTAAAAAATTATGACTGTTCATACGGTGTTACGAAATGTTTTTGACACCTGACCGGCAGACCTGGCACCAATTCCAATCACCGGAAAATCAAAGTATCATGCACCGCTAAAACTGTATGCCTTATGTCATATCAAACGCTGCCACCATGATTGTATGATCCGACGGTTTTTCCGCCCGCCTCGGCTCCAGATCGATATATGCATCGATTGATTTTTCCGCCAGAGATGACGTAGCCAGGATATGATCCACCCGCCATCCGAGACCTCGATCCACTGCCTTCTGCACGCGATAGTCAAAAAAGGCAAACTGGTTGGCCTCGTCGGGATGGTGCTTGCGAAAAACATCGATAAGTCCCCATGATTTCAGATCATCGAAGGCAGCCCAGACTTCCGGTGTAAAATCGACA
>CAZCGI010000219.1:2713-3679 GCA_964498145.1 uncultured Syntrophaceae bacterium | reverse complement strand
CCAGTTTCAGCACCTCATTTTCAGACATTTCTCCCACACAGTCTCTGAACGCAACTGCATGAGGAACACCAGAGTTGATTGCATGTAAAAGATACCCCTGTCCATTCACATCGACAGACACCACCGTGCCAAGCGTTTCAGTATCCGTCAATTTCACCGACACGACATCATCAGCCACTGTCGCTTTTATCAGTCCCGCCAGCGTTTCGATTACCATATGTGATGGTGCAATTCCTTTCTCATAAGCAAATTGGGCCGCACACCGTGCCCCGTTACCGCACATTTCGGCTTCACTTCCATCTGAATTGAAAATCCTCATTTTAAAGTCGGCAATTGTGCTTTGCTCGATTATAAGCAGCCCATCGGCCCCGATCGAATCACCAGTCATACACCAAAGGATTGCACGATCAGACCAGTCAGTATTTGGTACTCCATAGATATTGTCAATAACGATAAACGTATTCCCGTGGCCCGACATCTTCGTAAAATCCAGAGTATCTCGTTCTCCATCATAACTCATGTTCTTACCTCCAAGACAGATTTTCCGGATCCTTCAATCATCGAACTCACTTTAGAATATCTGCATGGAATGATCCTGTTTTGTTAGTCAGCAATTATGATGCCATGACGGACAGATTGGCATATTTAACGTATCAATTCGATATTACGGAACATATTAGTTTACAGGCGTGTAGTGTGGTCAATTACGTAAGGCAGCGCATCTACAATATGGTAGGATTAGAAAAGCGTTTCTACCGTTCTGTTCACGATAGTAATAATTAGAAACATTCAGGCCGGTATATTTTGATAAGCTGTTCTCTGGTATTCACTCATCTTTGTTTGTTTTGGATTGTTTCACTTTTTTGTTAATTTTTTCAATGCCTCGATAAGCTACACAGATTCCATAAATAACTGCCGTGCTGATGATCCATGTAAAAAAAAAGCGTCTTATAATTAATCGAACCT
>CAZCGI010000219.1:0-2703 GCA_964498145.1 uncultured Syntrophaceae bacterium | reverse complement strand
TTTTTGGATAATAAAATATCCCGCAAAAAACGTACACAAGAGACCCGCAATAACTGATCCCTTGATCAATGTAAATTCTTCTTTCCAGTTCATCCCTCCCCCTCGCTTATTACTATATTCACCAGCCATAACATTTGCGTTTATACCGTTCGTTTTCCCTCCGGAGATCATACGAGACATTATCGACCGGATTTATCCGAAACGACGTGCTATGGCTTACATACTATCGATGATTTCCATGGTCCATTTGTCTGATGCTATTTGTCATTTCGGTTATTTTATTCAGGCATACTTCAACGTTTCGATAATACTGAATATCATGTGTTCGGCAATAAATCCATAGACATTCAGCATAATTTTACACTACCGTCGCTGGGCCATCCATGTGGTCTAACAATATCATTCTTTTCAGGAGCACCACGAGTAAATGCAAGACAAGCCCATCGAAACAGATGAGAGGTTTCCTCCTTCAGCTCGCTTGCGTTCCAATCTGGCGTGATGTATGTAGATAAATGGCTCCCGACACCATTTCAGGATATTCTGTGTCGTATAATGAAGGTTGCCAAATACAGTAAATTTAAAACGAGGTCTCGACAATGATACGCTCTGATTCAAAAATTCACCATATATCCGATTGTGTCAACAAGGAACGATCATCATTTCTCACCTTTGTTGAAGATCTTTGCAACCGGATTGATGCGGTTGAACCGACTATCCAGTCTCTGATTGAAGAACCATGCAGGCGATCCCGTTTAAGGGGTGAAGCAATCGCTTTATGGAAACGTTACCCCGAGATAGACAGCCGCCCCCCCCTCTTCGGCATTCCCGTCGGAATCAAGGATATTTTTTCTGTTGAAGGCTTCGAAACCCACTGTGGTTCGCGGCTTCCGGCTCATCTGTTTACCGGTCCGGAAGCTTCATGTGTATCGGCACTCCGCAATGCCGGTGCGTTGATCTTAGGGAAAACGGTAACCACCGAATTTGCTTATTTTGAACCGGGTCCGACGAAAAACCCTTGCAATCCGGCACACACACCCGGAGGATCGAGCAGTGGATCCGCTGCCGCCGTGGCTGCAGGGTTGTGTCCTCTTGCCCTTGGAACTCAGACTATCGGATCAATTATCCGTCCCGCTGCGTATTGCGGTATCATCGGTTTCAAACCAACCTATGGTCGCATTTCATTATCGGGCGTTGTTCCCTATTCCATATCTGTCGATCAAATCGGTCTGTTCACGCAGGATGTAAAAGGAATGGAAATCGTTTCTGCCATCGTATGTTCCGACTGGAAACGAAAGAAACAAGAGAATCACGATCAACGTGTTCCCGTCCTCGGGATACCTGAAGGTCCCTACCTTGACCAAGCCACTCAGGAAGCACGATCTTCTTTTGAGAACACTATTCTCACGCTGAGCAACGCAGGATACCCCGTTAAACGGATTCGGATATTTGAAGATATCGATGTCATTTCTACCCATCACCGCAACATGACCTCAGCGGAGTTTGCAGCCGTTCATGCTACGTGGTTTGACCGATACGGTGAGCTTTATCGTCACCGCACGGCGGAACTGATTAAAATGGGACGCACCGTGAGTGAGGAAGAATTACGGAACGGTCGATCGAGTCGGGTGACTGTAAGAACAGACATCGAGAGAATAATGGAAGACAATCATATCGATGCATGGATCAGCCCTGCAGCTACCGGGACCGCCCCCGAGGGAATAGCTTCAACCGGTGATCCGGCAATGAATCTGCCGTGGACTCATGCCGGTATGCCGACAATCACCATTCCATCAGATAAAGACAGAAACGGGCTCCCCCATGGCTTGCAAATCACCGCCTGTTTCCAGAATGACGAAATGCTCCTGCCATGGGCATATGGTGTGGAAAAGGCTATCTGTGCTCTCTGAGTGTACAACAACATACTCAATAAATGAGAAGTATCAGCCCTTCGGACCACCCACATAGTAAAGCCCTACCATTTTGGGTATTCGGATAAAACCTGCTTCCTTCCCTGGGGTGTAGATAGCCTTGAAGTACAGCTGACTTTTTTCAACATCACCGTCGCGTGTTATCACCGAACCGGTAGACTTTCCGAAGAGTCTGAATTTTCCTGACAGGAGAGCAATACGCCAGCCGTCAAAATCCATGTACCGTGTTGACTTTTTATATCCCCCATAGCTGGCTGGTTCTTCCGCAACCATGAAGTCAAACTTTGCCGAGGGTGATATCCGATCGAGGAGAAATGCCAGCACCACATATTCCCGCACATCGTAAAGTCCCTTTTCGGGCCGCACCGGGTTAACGGCCCGGCTGGTTGCTAATTCAAGCATACCGGTGAAAGTTGACGGCAGATCGGCCGGGTTTTGTGGAAATTGATCGGCCGGAATAACAAACATGACTGATTCGGGAACACGTGAGTAGTCCGGGCTCACTTCAATTGTATCGACCGTTATGCTGTCACCCACTTTTCGGTATTCAGCATTGTATGTGAGAGATGAACGACGCCCCATTGCATCTTCGAGGAACAGCGTCCCTTTTACATGCGAATCCCCATATTCATAAAGGTGCGCCTCTACGATGCCGAAGTTATTCAAGATGCTCTGGTATGGCCGAAATTGAGACGCTCCTGCGCCTGCAAAGTTGACATTATGCATACCTGCATCACGATCAGCCATGGTTGCATTTTTATAAATTGCTCTTGTT
>CAZCGI010000218.1:0-3711 GCA_964498145.1 uncultured Syntrophaceae bacterium | reverse complement strand
ATTCCTGTCCGAAATTGACGGCGTGTTTGATCATCTTGATGGCGAAGGCCGGCATTTTCGCCAGTTTCTTTGCGAATTTTTTCGTTTCTTCCATCAGTTGATCGGCTGGAAAGACCTTATTGACCAGACCGATCTCATATGCCCGCTGGGCATCGATTTGTCCTCCACTCATGAGCAGTTCCAAAGCCCTCCCCATGCCGATAAGGCGAGGCAGCCTCTGAGTTCCTCCCCAGCCTGGCGTTAATCCGAGCAGGATTTCAGGCTGACCAAACCTGGCGTTATCGGCGGCAAACCTTATATCGCACGACATGGCGATTTCGGTGCCTCCGCCAAGGGCGAAACCACGAACTGCCGCAATGGAAGGTTTGGGCAACAGTTCAAGCGCACGATATGTTTCGTGTCCCCGTTCCATGAATTTCAGCGCTTCGCTGGGTTCCAGATCCTGCATTTCCGCAATGTCCGCACCGGCTACAAATGCCTTTTCCCCACCTCCAGTAACGATGACAGCTTTTATGTTGTCATCACTATCACATCGCTTTATTGCATCCATGAATTCTCCCATGGTTTCCGAATTCATGGCATTTAATGCTTTGGGCCGATTGAACATAATGGTTGCAACGTTATCTTCAACTTCAAAAACGATATTGTTGTATGCCATAAAATTACCCTCCTTGCTTAGCTGGTAAATAACCATTTTTCGAGGATATCGGGTTATTTGCTGTAATCGTAGAACCCTCTACCTGTTTTCCTGCCGAGCCATCCGGCATCAACGTATTTCTTCAGAAGCGGGCAGGGACGGTATTTGGAATCACCAAATCCTTTGTGGAGAACATCCATAATAGCCCAGCATGTATCCAGACCGATCAGATCGCCGAGTGCGAGCGGTCCCATAGGGTGATTCATGCCGAGTTTCATTATGTTGTCGATAGCTTCGGGTGTTCCGACTCCTTCAAAAAGGGCATACACGGCTTCATTGATCATGGGCATGAGAACTCTGTTTGAGATAAAACCCGGGAAATCGTTACATTCGACGGGAACTTTCCCGAACTGTTCGGACAGTTTCTTCGTTATTTCGTATGTTTCATCGGTTGTTGCCAGACCTCTGATGATTTCGACAAGCCTCATAACGGGGACGGGATTCATGAAGTGCATACCGATAACGAGTTCCGGTCTCTTTGTCGCTGCGGCAATGCGTGTGATGGGAATCGAAGATGTATTAGATGACAAGATAACACCGGGCTTACAGACTTCATCGAGTTTTTTGAAGATTCCAAGTTTCAGATCTTCCCGTTCTACCGCGGCCTCAACGACGAAGTCGGCATCTTTCATGTCTTCTAAATTGGTGCTCAGCTTGATCCGACCGAGAATTTCATCTTTCTGAGCGCCAGTAAGTTTTTCCTTGGCAACCAGTCTGTCCAGATTTTTGGAAATGGTGTTAAATCCCCTTTGAACGAACTCGTCGGCAATATCATTCATAATGACATTGAGTCCTCCGGGATATGCCGCCACCTGGGCGATACCGTTTCCCATCTGACCGGCTCCAACAACGCCAAATGTTTTTACTTCCATTTTTACCCCTCCTCCATTTTTTTAAAAAGGTGGTATCTTCTCATCTGTTCCGTTAGAACAGAGCGAATCATACCTTGTGTTTTATTGTCCGTATCCGGTGGTGCAAGCTCAACACACACCGGATACGGATCATTTGCCTATTTTATATGATGGTTTACATTGATAGTCGCTCGGGACTAAGAATGTATGATGTTATACTCTCTCCAGGACGATGGCCATACCCTGGCCGCCGCCGATGCAGAGTGATGCGCATCCCAGATTGAGGTCATTTTTGACCATCTGGTTTGCCAGCGTGTAGGTAATCCTGGCACCGGTGCATCCGATGGGGTGACCGATTGAGATTCCGCTGCCGTTGAGATTGCACTTGTTAAGATCAATATCCAGCTCTTTTATGCAACCGAGGGCCTGACAGGCAAATGCCTCATTGAGTTCCCACAGATCAATGTCTTTGGTGGTGAGGCCGAGTTTCTTGAAGACCTTCCGCACCGCCGGGATCGGACCGAGCCCCATGTAGGCCGGATCGATGCCACCGGAGGCGAATCCCTTGATCTTGACCATGGGTTTCAGCCCCAGTTCCTTGGCCTTTTCGGCGCTCATGACCACCACGGCGGCCGCAGCATCATTGATACCGGACGCATTCCCGGCTGTTACCGTTCCGCCCTTTCTGAAAACCGGCGCGAGTTTGGCCATTTTTTCCAGGGTGGTGTCCATGGGACGTTCGTCTACTGCGAACACCTTCGGATCGCCTTTTCGCTGCGGAATGACGACTGGAACGATCTCATCGGCAACGGTTCCGTTCGCGTTGGCGGTACGGGCTCTCATGTGACTCTCGTATGCGAGCTGATCCTGCTCTTCTCTCGAGATCCCGTACTTTTCGGCGATGTTCTCCGCCGTGTTTCCCATATGGTAAGCGTTGAAGATTTCCCAGAGGCCGTCGTGGACCAGGAGGTCAGTTGCCTGGCCGTAGGGCATGTTCATCCTGTATCCCCACCGGGCATTGGGAAGTGCATAGGGCACGTTGCTCATGTTTTCCATGCCGCCGGCGACCATGATCTCGGCATCGCCTGCCTTGATGATCTGAGCGGCCAGGGCGATCGCTTTCATACCCGAGGCACAGACCTTCTGGACGGTGATGACGTTGGTCTCTTCCGGCAGACCGGCGTAGATGGCGGACTGACGGGGAGGATTCTGTCCCATTCCTGCCGTGAGGACATTTCCCATGACGACTTCATCGAAATAGACCGGAGTCAGTGACTCGTCGTAATCATAATATTTTTTCTGAATTTCCGTCATGTCGAAGTCACCGAAGATGTCGGGACGGCATGACTTGATGAAATCATTGATAGCGGGTCTGAGTCCCGCTCGTTTAATCGCTTCCTTAATAACCAGTCTCCCCAGTTCCACGACGGAGACTCCTTTTAACGAACCGCCGAATTCACCAACTGCAGTTCGTGCTCCACTGACAATTACTACATCTCCCATTAATGATTCTCCTTTCTCTTCACGTTATGTATCATTCTGAGATGACTTATTGTTAATCAAGCAAGCTTGTTACGGATCAACCCTGATCAGCATGGCATCACCCTGAGCGTGTCCTGAACAGATACCGCAGACGCCGTATCCGCCGCCGCGGCGCCGGAGTTCATATCCGAGGGTCATGAGAATTCTCGCTCCCGTTGCTCCGATCGGATGACCATATGCAATGGCGCTTCCATTCACATTGACTTTCTCGTACATTTCCTCTTTGCTCATACCTAAAATGGTGCGGGCGCTGATCAGAGCGACAGCCGCAAAAGCTTCATTGATTTCTACGAGCTTTACATCGTTGACCGTCATGTCATTCTGTTCGAGAACCTTTTTGATGGAAAGACCGGGGACCGTGGCGATATCCTTGGTCGGTTGCGAGACCTCGGCATAATCGACAATAGTAAACAGGGGTTTCAGTCCCAGTTCATCAGCCTTTTCTCTGCTCATGAGCATGACCACATCACCGCCGTCATTGACGCCCGGGGCGTTTCCGGCGGTTACACTGCCCGGTTCTCCCGTGACAGTGCTCTTATGATTGAAGACGGGGGGCAGCTTTGCCAGCCCTTCAATGGTTGTGGCGGGCCGTGGCCCCTGATCCTTGTCCATGCCTTCCGT
>CAZCGI010000217.1:0-3720 GCA_964498145.1 uncultured Syntrophaceae bacterium | reverse complement strand
AGATCGAACAAGCCATCAGAAAACTGTCTCTCAAAGTCATCTTTGGTGGTGTGATTGGCACCATTGTCGGCCTTTTGATTGCCTTCCTCTTCGCCTACGGTCTTAGGTTCATTCCAGCGTGGGAAAAACAGGAAGTTGTGCCCTTGGAATTGATTTATGTTTTGTTGACCCTGAGTCTTGGATACCTGGGTCTTGTTCTTGGATCGAAAAAAGGGGAAGAATTTCAACTTCCTTCCTTAAGTCAATCAAAGGGATCGTCCAAAGGAGGGGCGGATTATAAAATTATCGATACAAGTGTTATTATTGACGGACGTATCCTTGATATCTGCGACACGGGGTTTCTTGAAGGTAATCTGGTCGTTCCGAGATTTGTTCTTGATGAGCTGCAATTGATTGCTGATTCTTCGGATTCAATGAAACGGTCCCGCGGTCGACGAGGTCTCGATATCCTGAACAAAATACAAAAAAGTTCTGATATAAAGATCGAAATCGTCGACTATGATTTTCCAAAATTGAAGGGCGTTGACGCGAAGCTTGTTGCGCTGGCAAAGAAGAAAAATGGGAAGATCATTACCAATGATTTTAACCTGAACAAAGTCGCGGAACTGCAGGGCATAAAAATTTTAAATGTGAATGAATTGGCTAATGCCCTTAAACCGGTGGTGTTGCCCGGTGAAATGATAACCGTGAGGGTTATAAAAGAGGGAAAAGAACCTGGGCAGGGTGTGGCGTATCTTGAAGATGGTACAATGGTGGTCGTCGACAGCGCAAATAGAAATCTTGGACAAACTGTGCAGGTGGTTGTTACCAGTGTACTTCAGACAACAGCGGGTAGAATGATTTTCTCTAATCTTAAAGATGTCGTATCAGAGACAAAAGAGACTGGGGAATATGCATAATAAGAAGTATTTTTGAGGCCCGAAGTATTAATTACTTCGGGCCTTTTTATTGAAAATATCGTAGAAATCTCATGCTTGCAGGGGTACATAAAAAAGAGTGCAGAGTTATCTTTTTTAAGAAAGAAACCGCTTTATTAACTTTAAACAAGATTAGTGTTTTATTAAATAAGGAGAAAGTGGGGTTGACACATTGATACCCCGGCATTATTAAGATAATTTTTGTGAAGAACACAAACTAATGTATGAGATCTAGAGTGATAGTGAGAAATGATGGATAGAGAAAGGCCTTCATCAAAAGTAACTGCAGTGATTCTTGCTGCAGGTATCGGTAAAAGAATGGGAACGGGTATATCGAAGCAATACCTCAAAATCGGTGAGAAACCGATACTTGTTCACACATTGGAAAAATTTGAGAAAGCGTCCAAGATTGATAATATCATTATTGTTGTTTCAAAAACAAATATCACGTACGTCCGGGAAGAAATTTGTGAGAAGTATGCGATTTCAAAAGTCACTGATATCACCGTCGGTGGAAAAGAAAGACAGGATTCGGTAAAAAACGGCCTGCGATGTCTCGATAGCGATACGGATATAGTTGTGATTCATGATGGCGTAAGGCCTTTTATCTCTCCTGAATATATTGATATATTGATTAGAGACGTCAGGGAAAAAGGAGCGATAACCCTGGGTGTGCCCGTGAAAGATACGGTTAAATCGGTTGAATATGACGGATGTGTATCGAAAACACTTGACAGAAGTACGCTATGGTTGACTCAGACACCACAGGTTTTTTTACGGAATATAATATGTGATGCTTATGAACAGGCATATCGAGATGGAGTCTATGGAACGGATGATGCTGCCCTTGTCGAGTGCATGGGTGTGCCAGTTGTGATGATACCCGGTTCGAATGAAAACATCAAGATTACGACACCGGAAGATCTCGATATGGGAACATTTTTATTAAAACGGCGGAGCAGTATAATGAAAGTCGGTATTGGATATGATAGTCACCGATTAGTAAAAGGTCGGGCCCTTATTCTTGGAGGTGTTGAAATACCCAACGATTTGGGATTGCTT
Organism: uncultured Syntrophaceae bacterium; assembly: GCA_964498145.1. Taxonomy (GTDB): domain Bacteria; phylum Desulfobacterota; class Syntrophia; order Syntrophales; family UBA6807; genus DSDU01. The sequence continues at coordinate 1,741 of CAZCGI010000217.1, read as the reverse complement.
GGTCATTCGGATGCGGATGTCCTTCTGCATGCCATCTGTGATGCAATTCTTGGTGCATTGGGAGATGGTGATATCGGCAAACATTTTCCGGACAGTGATCCGACCTATAAAGACATATCGAGTCTTAAGTTATTACAGATGGTCAAAGAACGGGCGACTTCACAAGGATTTAGTGTCAGCAATGTTGATGCTACTGTCATAGTTGAAAAGCCAAAGCTGAGGAGTTACATTACAAAAATGATTCACAACATTTCACACATACTCGAAATCGATCCGACTATGGTCAATATCAAAGCATCGACAAATGAAGGTATGGGATTTGTGGGAAGAAATGAAGGTATTGCCGTCTTTTCGGTAGTGTCGCTTGAAGAAGGAATGAAACGTCAATGATAGGAAAACCGAGGGTACGATTTGCACCGTCTCCGACAGGACAACTCCATGTGGGTAATGCGCGGACAGCTTTGTTCAACTGGCTATTTGCACGTCACTATGAAGGAAGCTTTATCCTGAGGATCGAAGACACTGATAGAGAGAGAACATTACGAAAATATGAAGATGGTATAATCGAGGAATTATTGTGGCTCGGCCTCGATTGGGATGAAGGACCGGGACGAGGTGGACCTTTTGGCCCGTATCATCAATTCGAACGGTTGGACATCTATAAGAAATATCTCAACATACTCATAGAGCGTGAGCAGGTATATCCCTGTTATTGTACCGATGAGGAATTGGAGGCGGAGAGGGCTCAACTCATAGCGCTGAGGCAGATGCCCAGATATACGGGAAAATGCAGAAATTTGACGCAGCATGAAAGGATGAAGCGTGAAAATGAGGGGAGAAAACCGGCATACCGATTCAAGGTCGAAAAAGGTACCATCGAATTCAACGATGTTATACGAGGTTCCATGAGATTTGAGGCTGAAACGATAGGAGATTTTATCATCGTGAGATCAAACGGAATCCCCGCGTATAATTTTGCCGTTGTTATTGATGACTTTCTTATGAAAATAAGCCATGTTATTCGAGGCGAGGATCATCTGTCGAATACGGCCCTTCAGTTGCTTCTTTATCATGCTTTAGATTTTGAACAGCCCCGTTTCGCTCACCATCCGCTGATTCTGGGGTGGGATCGCTCGAAGTTGAGCAAACGACATGGTTCTGTGGCCGTAAGGGAGTTCAGGGAGAAAGGAATTTTATCGGAGGCGCTTCTTAATTACCTCTCTCTTCTGGGAAGTTCACTCGGTGGAGGAAAGGAAATATCTTCATGCAAAGAGATTGTCGATGGATTCACGCTGGACCGAGTTGGGAAGAGCGGAGCAATTTTTGATGAGGCAAAATTGTACTGGTTGAACGGCGTTTATATTAGAAACAGTGATCCCGAAAGGTTAAAGAGCCTTCTCAAACCGTACATTAAGAAAGCAGGGTATCATTATGAATCACTTGATAAGGTATGGCTGTCAGCTGTTGTAGAATCGATTGCCGGAAACTTATCGAAACTGTCAGATGTTGACCGTTACATAAACATATTTTTCGATTCACGTTATGAAATAATGGCTGATGCGATGGCACTTCTGAATGAGGATGAAGCCCTCGATGTTATCACTCGTCTCCGTGGCGCCGTTGAGGCATCGGAAAATGATGACAGCACCATGTATACTAATGTTGTCAAACGGTTGAAAAAAGAAACGGGATTGAAAGGGAGAAAGTTGCTGATGCCCATACGGGCAGCCGTTACGGGAGT
>CAZCGI010000216.1:0-3725 GCA_964498145.1 uncultured Syntrophaceae bacterium | reverse complement strand
CCCGTTTGAGAAAAATCGATAACTCTTCTCCCGGCACATACTGGGTTACTCCGATGATGACCGTTTTCCGCAATGTTAATCCCGGTCGCGGCGAAAACAATTCATGTTCGAATTCTCTTCGAATTCTTTCTGCGAGCGCTGTTGCCGCTTCTCCTTTTGTTTCCGGAAGGATGACGGTGAATTCTTCGCCACCATATCGGTATCCCGAGTCGATCTTTCGAAGACATCGACGGATTACCTGTCCGATTCTCATTAATACTTTATCACCTTCGAGGTGCCCGTAGGTGTCGTTGAAGTTTTTAAAATCATCAATGTCCAGAAGGAGGACGGAAAGAGGGTGACGGTAACGATTCGATCGTTCGATTTCCCCCTTGACCTGTGAGTAAAAGTTTCGAAGATTTCCGAGCCCCGTCAACCCGTCGGTAATGCTCAGTTCAAGATATTTTCGTTCCTTCTCCTTGAGGGCGACCTCGACAAGTTTCAAGGCGGTTATATCTTCGATGGTTTCTATTGCTCCGAAGAGCGTCCCTCGTGAATCACGGAGTGCCGCTGCGGTAAATCGAAGCCATCTTCCTTCTTTCCCCAGTTCAGAATAGAATTCCGTTGATTCGTATGCATCCTCTATAAGATCCGATCTTGAATATTTTTCCGTATACCACGGTGGTATTTCATCAAGCAGTTCGTCGACCAGCAGATCGGCCATGCAGGGCTTTTCCTTGTCATGAAATATTTCCCAGTGCCTTCTCGTTCCAATGGCACTTTCGGCAACAATGCCGGTGAGCTTTTCCATTGCCTTGTTCCAATAGAGAATACGGTGATCCTTGCCGATGATCATAGTGGGGATGGGAGAGCCCTCGAGGATCGACGTAAGTCGCTGTTCGCTTTCCCTCAGGGCTTCGTGCGTTTGTTTTTGTTCAGTAATGTTTTCCAGTGTTTCAATGGCACCGAAGATGCCCCCCTTTGAGTCGCGCATTGCCGCCGCGGTGAATCGGAGCCATTTTCCTTTTGATCCCAGTGCCGGGAAGAAATCGGTGGCTTCATAGGCACCGTCTATCAGATCTGATTTGCGGTATTTTTCGGCATACCAGGGAGGAATCTCATCCAATAATTCATCCACGAGCAGGTCAGCCATACAGGGGCGTTCCTGATTGTAGAAGGCTTCCCAGTGCTTCCTTGTTCCGATGGCATCCCCGGCCTTGATCCCGCTCAATTCTTCCAATGCCTAGTTCCAATGAATGACTTTATGGTCTATACCGATAATAAATGCCGGGATGGGAGAACCCTCGAGAATCGTTCTCAGCCTTTGTTCGCTTTCTTTCCGGGCCTCTTCGGCATGTTTGCGATCCGTGATGTCCTCAAGTGTTTCAATGGCACCGAAGAGTATGCCGTTCGAATCCCGCAGAGCTGCCGCGGTAAAACGAAGCCACTTACCGCCGCTTCCCAGCGCCGGGAAGAAGTCGGTGGCTTCAAAGGCTTCGTCAATGAGCTGGGATTGCTCATACTTACCCACGTACCACCGGGGGATTTCATCAAAGATATTGTCGACCAGCAGATCGGCCATACAGGGTCTCTCATGATGATAAAATGCCCTCCAGTGTTGATTCGTTCCGATGACCTCACTCGACGTGATACCGCTCATCTCTTCCAGTGCAGTGTTCCAGTAAATGACCTTGTGATCGAGGCCTATCACGAAGGTGGGGATCGGTAATCCCCCGAGAACGGTTTTCAACCGTTGTTCACTCACCTTGAGTGCGTTTTCGGCAAGGATACGGTCTGTGACGTCTTCCAGTGTTTCAATGGCGCCGAGAACAGATCCCTCATGATCTCGGAGGATTGCTGCAGTGAATCGCAGCCATTTCCCGCCGTCACCGAGGGCTGGAAAGAAGTCCGTCGCTTCGTAGGCATCGGTGATGAGATCGGATATACTGAATTTGCTGGAATACCACCTGTTTATTTCGTCAATGCGACCATCAACCAACAGATCGACCATGCACGGTCTTTCTCTGTCATAGAATGCCCGCCAGTGCTGATTCGTTCCGATGACCTCACTCGATGTGATGCCGCTCATCTTTTCCAATGCCTTGTTCCAGTGGATGACCGTGTGGTTGTGATCGATAACAAACCGGGGAATGGGAGATCCTTCAAGAAAAATTTTCAGGTGCTGTTCACTTTTCCAGAATGCAGCAGGGGAAGCAGTCCGATTATGGTGTTCGGTGAGTGGCGCCTTTGAAGAGGATTTTCCTTTTCCTTTAACTGATTCCGACACGCTTATTTCCCTCGTTGCTTTGTGATTATAGGAATAAATGTTTAAAAAATAATGACTATCCATTGATTCGGGAGGTCCGAACCTTTGTGAAAGCGCTGTGAGAGATATCTGTGGTGTCAGTGAAAGAGCCTAAGATTATGGTTATGACGATGCAATGTGATGAACAATGCTAACGTTTAAAAACTCAGGACACACATCGAGCGGAGAAGCTTCATGTGCGATGATCGGGATGAATTCTCCGAATGAATGAAAAACGGCTATGCCGTATAAGTTGCTATAAAAATATACTGTACGAAAGAATTATTCAAGAATATTTTTCATGATGCCACAAATTCAGCGAGTGACGCTTGCCGGTTTACAGACTTCCAGTAATTGATCTGTTCATCGGGATTTATCTCACATATGACAGAGGATCTGAAGGTCGTCATCTTTCCGCGTCTCGAATTGGAGGATTGGGTGATCAATGTTGAAGCGTGAGTAGAGCATTTCCCGGACGTTAGCCGCCAGATGATCCACGTCACTCAGCATCTGATCGGGAACAATAACATGGGCAGCCAGGGCGATTCGTTCCGGCGACATATTCCAGACATGAATATGATGAACATCCTCAACTCCTTCAATGCTGCATATTTCTTTCCGGATGGTCGATATGTCTATCCCTGGCGGTGTGGCGTCCATGAGGATGTTGAATGCTCTTTTCAGGATATCCCAGGAACCGTAAAGAATCAGTGCAACGATAATCCATGAAACGACCGCATCGAGCCAATACAGCGGAGCAAAGAGCCAGATGACTCCCACGATGACCACACCGACGGAGGTGAGGGCATCGGTCAGCATATGGAGAAAGACACTTCGAAGATTCAGGTTTTCTTTTGCTCCCTTATGCAGAATCAGAACGGCAATCATATTGGCAATGAAACCGACAAGGGCGAAGATAATAACGAGCTTTCCCTGAATGGGCTGGGGATGGGTGAAGCGTTTCCACCCCTCGTAAGCAATATAAAGACATGCCACCGTGAGTAATGCCACATTCACGAGGGCAGCAAAGACTTCGACACGTTTATAGCCGAAGGTCAGCCGGGGTGTTGCCGGTTTTTCACTGATGCGGAGGGCGATATAACTGATCAATGTTGCGGTAAAATCACCGAGATTATGGAGGGCGTCACTGATCAGTGCCATGCTGCCGGCAAGGATACCGCCGATGATCTGAACGATGGGAATAATAAGATTCATCACCATCGTTATAACAAGGCGGTTACCCCAGGTATTTATGTGATGATGAGCATGACCCATTTTGGCATCCTTTGATCAATGGTTTTGACAGTATCTCCCTTTATTACACAGGAAACACAGCGCCGTTCCGGTTCATTCCGCCCGGGGGCTGTCATTGATCGGTTGATTCCCGCAGCCACCGCTTTATTTGATCCTTCGACGGTACGCTGCCGACACACCGAGCTTC
>CAZCGI010000215.1:0-3728 GCA_964498145.1 uncultured Syntrophaceae bacterium | reverse complement strand
TTACATTCCGGGATGTCCCGTCCGTCCCGAGGCGCTGCTTGACGGCCTGATGAAATTGCAAAACAGAATCGCACAGGAACAGTAACCTATGGATATAAACATACTCAGAAAACAATTTGGAAACGGGATTCGCGATATTACTTTTTTCAGAGAGGAATGCACTGTTACCGTCGACAAAAAAATCATCGTACCGGTATGCCGGTTTCTCAAAGAGACGAAGGACCTGGCCTTCGATTTTCTTTCCGACTGCTGCGGGGTTGATCGTTTATCCGCCACCCCCCGGCTCCGGGTTGTTTATCACCTCTATTCAACGGTCCATAATCACCGGGTCAGAATTAAAGTGTCGGTAAATGATGAAAATCCCGTCATCGACTCGGTCATATCGATCTGGCCAACGGCAGATTGGCACGAAAGAGAATGTTTCGATATGTTCGGCATCACCTTTTCCAATCATCCGGACATGAGACGAATCCTCATGGCCCACGACTTTGTGGGACACCCCCTGAGAAAAGACTTTCCACTGGAGGGACGATAGAACACATGTCGGCAAAAACAATGGCCGTAAATCTCGGCCCGCAACATCCCAGCACCCACGGAGTGCTCCGAGTCGTGCTCGAACTCGACGGGGAAATCGTCATCAATGCAAAACCTGACATAGGATTTCTCCACCGCGGGATCGAGAAACTGGCCGAATATCGGACATACCATCAGATCATTATTCTTACCGACCGTCTGGATTATCTCGCCGCGATGAGCAACAATTTGGCCTACGTCCTTACAGTGGAAAAACTTCTGGAGCTCGAAATACCCAAACGAGCCCAATATATAAGGGTCATTCTTGCAGAACTGCAGCGCATCGCAAGTCATCTTTTCTGGCTGGGAACTCATGCCCACGACTTGGGGGCCATGACTCCCCTCTTCTATACACTCCGGGAACGGGAGACAATCATGGATATTTTCGATGCAGTTGCGGGATCACGATTGACTCCCGGGTTTATGAGAATCGGCGGTCTCGCCGCCGATGTGGACACTGAGATACTGCATCGAATCGACACGTTCGCCAGGTACCTCCCCAAGAGAATTAACGAATACGAAGCACTTTTAACGGATAACCCTATCTGGAAATCGAGAACACAGGGCGTTGGAATTCTTTCCATCGATGAATGCATTGAACTGGGGGTATCGGGCCCCCTCCTGCGGGCATCAGGCCACGGACGGGATATTCGAAAAACAGAACCCTATTCGTCCTACGAAGATTTTGACTTTCACATCCCGACGGGCCCACGGGGGGACGTATACGACCGATTCCTCGTCCGGCTGGATGAAATGAGAGAGAGTGCACAGATAATTCAGCAGGCCGTTCAGGAACTCCCCGACGGATCTCACATTATTCGGAATGCGCCGGGTGTCCTTCCCGACCGAGATGCTCTCGAAACGGATATCTATGCCATGATTAGACACTTTCACCTGATTACGGAAGGTGTGAAACCACCCATTGGGGAAGTATACCATTGCATCGAATCCCCGCGGGGCGAACTCGGCTTTTACCTAGTAAGTGATGGAAGCAGCAAACCATGTCGCCTACGGGTTCGCCCCCCCTCCTTTGTCAATCTCCAGAGTCTTGTCAAAATGGTGAAGGGGAAGATACTTTCCGACGCTATAGCGGCAATATCGACTATCGATATTGTCCTGGCCGAGGTTGATCGATGAATCACATGAACGTCAAATGTCCATAAATTATTTGCAGAAAGAGGATATGCAATGAAACATGAACTGCTGATGGAATTCACAGACAAACAGATAGAACAGGTCGATGAGTTAATCGGGAAATACCGCACAATTCCCGGTTCACTCCTTGTAGTTCTGGAGGAAGTACAGAAAGTCTGCACCTATCTCCCCATGTGCCTCCAGCGTTACGTAGCAGAAAATATGAACATTTCCCCCAGCACGGTACACGGCGTCGTTACCTTCTATTCATATTTTTCAACCGTCCCCAAAGGGCGAAGGGTTATTAAAGTCTGCAGCGGAACAGCTTGCTATGTGCGACGGTCTCAGGAAATTACCACCTCGCTGCAGCAGCATCTCAAAATCAAGGAAGGAGAAGTAACGGAGGACGGAGAGTATTCACTGGAAGAGGTACGCTGTCTCGGTGCGTGCGGTCTCGCCCCTGTTGTCATGATCGGGGCGGACACCTTCGGATTGGTCGACCCTGAAAAGGCGGAAGATATCTTATTGAAAGAAAAATCGGAGGAAAGTCATGTCGGGTGAAGAACTGAACAAAATTAAAGGTAACTATATCGAAGAACGAATGAAGGAAGCCGATCATGGTGTGGTCACGGTGCTTGTTCACATGGGAACCTGCGGCATTTCCGCAGGCGCCACGAAGATATTCTCGGCACTTCAACAGGAAATTGATCGATTGTCACTTACCGGTATCAGGCTCAAAACTACGGGCTGTGCCGGCTTGTGCAGTCAGGAACCGATGATTACTGTCGAAGTTCCGGGGCAGCCCGCCATCCGATATGGCGCGCTCAATGCCAAAAAAGTAATTGAAATCTTCTACAGTCATGTTCTGGGAGGTCATGTACGCTCGGAACACGCCATAAGCACCGGCCTGGAAAAACCACAGAAACGAGTCGTAGGAGCGTAAGGTGATTTCAACCGTCAGCACCATAGCATATTGTTCCAACAAAAAATGTAAGTACAGGAGTGATTTCGACATGAATCGATTGCTGTCGGAAGCTCTTGCCGAATTGGGATATGGCGGTCGGATATCCCTGGTCGAGACGGATTGTCTCGTATCCTGCCGCCAGGGTCCTTCCATGATGTTTCTGCCCGGCGGGAAAGTTTATCAGGTCCTGACCACGGATAATTTCACTCAGATCGTGGGAGATCTCATTCATAAAACGGAACATCCATCGTCTCCCCTTTTTAACGCGCCGCAGACGGAAGAAGAAATACCGGACATCGAGGACATCGATTTCTTCAGACAGCAGCGCCTGATTGTCTTGAGAAACCGAGGCCATATCGATGCCGAAAGCATCGAGGAATACATTGCTCATGAGGGATATAGTGCGTTGCATGCGGCGCTGACCACCATGACTCCTGAGGCAATTATCGAAGAAATAAAAGAATCCCATCTTCGCGGCCGTGGTGGCGCCGGATTTCCCACGGGTCTCAAGTGGGAAGAAACAGCCAAGTATGATCGTCATCCTAAATATGTTATCTGCAACGGCGATGAGGGCGACCCCGGAGCCTTTATGGATCGAAGCATTATGGAATCGGATCCTCATGCAGTGATTGAAGGAATGATCATATGCGGTTATGCCACAGGTTCGACTGAAGGATATATTTATGTCCGGGCAGAATATCCTTTGGCCATCACCATGCTCCAGAAAGCCATCGATACGGCACGGGATCGGGGATTGCTGGGTCGGAACATCATGGGATCTGAATTCGATTTCGACATTCATCTCTATCCGGGCGCCGGAGCGTTCGTCTGCGGGGAATCGACGGCCCTCATGTTTTCAATTGAAGGAAAACGCGGAATGCCGCGAATCAAACCACCACGGTCATCTGAAGCAGGGCTGTGGGGACAGCCGACCTGTCTTAACAATGTGGAGACCTTCGCCAACATACCACGGATTATCCTGAATGGCGCCGACTGGTTCAAGGCAATCGGCACCGAAGACAGCACGGGAACCAAGGTGTTTTCTCTCACCGGGGCC